>CALGGQ010000026.1 GCA_937915775.1 uncultured Clostridia bacterium
CAGGGGCAGGCAAAGAGGCAAGAAGAACCGGGCTTGCCGCGTCCTGGAGAAGCTTTGCTGCGAATAAAAGATCCAATTATAATTATAGAAATTACCGCTATCAGATTCATGACGGACTGGATTGCTCCGGATATGTATGAGAAGGTGGCTCGTTCAATTGACGCATACTATGCAGACTGCGTTATTACCCAGTTCTATTTTGCCTATGAGGATCATCAAAACGCCAGCCAGTATTTGCTGAACAGAGACTATTACAGCAGGGAAGAACTGGAAAGGGATGTTTTTCCGACGATGCTTTATACAGGCAAGTGGTATCAGTTTGGTATATTCCCAAATTGCTGGACTAAGGTATTCAAGGCTGACATTCTCAGAAAGCATATTTTTGATGTGGACGACAGAATCCGACTGGGTGAGGATATTGCCTTTACTTACCCTTGTTTATTAGATTGTCAGAGTCTGTCATTTATTGATGAGCCGCTCTATTATTACAGACAGAATCCTGCCTCAATGACTGCGAGTTATGATGTCAGGTTACCGAATATATACTGGTTGCCTTATCAAGCGCTTGTTAAAGCGAGTGACAACCTTGGCGAGTATTTGTCAAATCAACTTTCATATTATTTGTTGTATTTAGTCAATTTCGTTATCCGAAATGAAGCGGCTGCCCATACGGGCAATAACGTTAATTTAGTTATACACAACGTTATTTCTGAAAACAGTCTGAGTTTTGGCAACATAATTGATTTAACGTCATTACCTTGGCATATAAGAATATTGTATACTGCGCTAAAACGAAAAAGCGTTGTATTACTGAAATTGTATTATGTCGTTATGAAAACCCATTTAAGATAAGCAGGAGAATATGGTGCAGAAGAAACAGTTAAGTTTAAAGGAAATTCAGTCCATTACGCTGGATATTTTAAAGAAATTCGATGCCTTTTGTAAGCAAAATAATTTGAGATATTCTCTTGCCTATGGAACCCTAATCGGTGCTGTCAGACATAAAGGGTTTATCCCTTGGGATGATGATATTGATGTGCTGATGCCGCGTGAGGACTATGAGAGAATGTGTTCACTTGGCTATAACGACGGAAAATATGAACTGAAAAACTATAACATTTCTGATGATTATTATTTCTCATTTGCCAAAATGACAGATAATCAAACGGTTGTTGTTGACAGGGCTCGAAATGAGAAAGATATGGGTCTGTTTATAGATATCTTTCCGATGGACTTTTTTTATGCTGAAAACGAATCACAGCTTAATCAATACGGAAAGAAGGGCTTGAGAAAGCAGTTTTTCGCGCGGACAATCGGAATTAAACCGTTTTATTATAAAAGAGCGCGTTATATTGTCAGATCTGTTATATCGCTTGCAGTAACCCCTTTCAAAAAAAATATATTTGATTCTCTGAACAGTCTTGGGACTGTCGAAAAAGAAGCTACGCATTGTTCCATGTTGATTCACAATGACAATTTTCCCGAATTTTTTGATGCTTCTATTTGGAACAATCTTGTTTGTTTAGATT
Source organism: uncultured Clostridia bacterium (assembly GCA_937915775.1). GTDB lineage: Bacteria > Bacillota > Clostridia > Oscillospirales > Acutalibacteraceae > Eubacterium_R. Next base: position 1,530 of record CALGGQ010000026.1, read on the forward strand.
TTGAGGACAACTGTTTTCCTGTGTTTGAAGATTATGATACTTTTCTTAAAACGGTTTACGGTGATTATATGACGCCGCCACCGCCGGAGTATCAAAAATCAGTACACGGAATTGAGGCATATTTAAAATAGTAGTTTATATGAATTGTAAAGTATCAGTCATTATTCCATGCTATAGTGTTGAAAAGTATCTTGATAGATGCTTAAATTCGGTCATTAATCAGACCTATCAATATATTGAGATTATTCTCGTGGATGACGGTTCAACGGACAGCACTCCTACATTGTGCGATGAATGGGCAACTAAAGACAGCAGAATCAGAGTCATTCATAAAGCAAACGACGGTCTTGCGAATGCGCGTAATACCGGTATTGAAATTTGCACCGGCGATTATGTTATGTTCGTTGACAGCGACGATTATATTGAACCGGATATGGTTGAATTTTTGCTGAATTTAGCCGTTCAATATAATGCCGATGTGTCACGCTGCGGATATTATTATGATTATGATAACGGAGAAATAATGTCTTTTGGCGACGATGCGGTAAAAATGTTTAATGATACCGATCGTATGATTGATTTAATTTCACAGGGAAATATCAGCGGTGTTGCGTGGAATAAGCTTTACAGACGCGATGTGATTTTATCTCATCCATATGATAAAGCAGACGGTTGTTCAGAAGATATTATGCATAATTTCCGTGTTTACCAAGATGTGAAGACGACGGTCTTTTGCGATATCCCGAAATACCATTATGTTGAAAACGGTGCTTCTATTACGCATTCAAAATTCGGCTATGGCGCTTTTGACATTATTCGCGCCAGAAACATAATGCTTGACTATTTTAAGGATAACGAGGATATTCTGCCGTATGCTCAGGAATGGTATATTCGCTCAGCTTATATTGTGTTATCCGGGTGCATTCAAAGTAATGCTTGTATGGATCGATATGATGAGCTTCGCGCAGGCATTCTTCGTTATAAAGGTTTTATTTTGAACGGTAGTCGATTTAAGCAGAAAATTAAGCTACGAACACTTTTGTTATGGCTATGTCCGACTATCTATAATGCGATAGTAAAATCCAGGGGGTAGTTTGTGAGTCTTCCTTTAATCAGCATCATTGTTCCTGTATATAAGGTTGAAAAATACCTCAATCAGTGTGTTGAAAGTATTGTTCGTCAGACATATCAAAACCTTGAAATTATCCTTATTGAAGACGGCTCGCCGGATGCCTGCCCTTCAATGTGTGATGAATGGGCAAAGAAAGATAATAGAATTAAGGTTATCCATAGAGAAAACGGCGGTGTTTCTTCTGCGAGAAATGCCGGGCTTAATGCAGCAACAGGGGAGTATATCGGCTTTGTAGACAGCGACGATATGATTTCTGATGACTTTTATGAGTTTCTGCTTAATAATCTCATCGAGCATCAGGCGGACATTTCTCGTTGTGCGCATTATTACTTTGATGATTCCGGCTTTGTCAGTAACTGTGATGAGATAGTAGATGAAGTGTTTTGCATTGACGGAAAAGAACATATAATGGTAGATATCAGCAAAAGCGGCAATAAGAGCGTAGTGCTCTGGAATAAGCTTTTTAAAGCCGATTTGTTAAAAGGTTTACGCTTTGATAGGTCGTTCGTTGTAGGAGAAGATACGCTCTTTTTATTCAATGCTTACAAATATGCTTCAAGATTGGTTTGCTATGACCTTCCGAAATACGGATATAACATTCATGATGAGCGCAGTTGGTCGCGAAATGATTATAACTTCCAGGCGTCAAGAGCTATGAAGAAAATCATTGATGACCCCGAATGCCCCGTTGCGGTTTATCGGAAGTATTTTACATTTGCTACAATGGCGCTGCATGATATCGTTATCAACGGTTATAGCTACGATTTCAATGATTTAAGACGCGAAATACTACACTATATGAATAAGATTAAAAAAGCTCTTGTTGGCGATCAAAAGTCTTTGATAAAGTTATATCTTCTTAAAATATCACCGGCAGTATATAAATACTTACTGAAAAGGAATTGATTATTTGGGCATTATGAAAAAGCTGTTGAAGAAAATCCTGAATCTTTTACCGCTTTCCAATCTGATTCTGTTTGAAAGCAGACCGGATTTTTCAGATAACACCAAGGCTGTGTTTGATGAAATGGTAAGACGCGGCTATAATAAAAAATATCGGTTTGTGTGGCTTCTATCTAATGAAACTGTCGACTGTTCCTGTATCGCTGATATAGGTAATGTATCTGCCATTAAAAGAAATAATAAATCAAAGCTGGACAAGCTGAAGTACCTATATGTTTTGCTTCGTGCAAAGCTTATAATCGGATGCAATGACTTTGTTCCGAAGCAGCTTGCAAAGCAAAAGTATATTCACCTGGCGCATGGCTGTGCTTTAAAGAAAACCGAATATTACAGATTACCGGACTATATTGATTGTGTTGTCACAATTTCCGATTATATGAAGAAGTATGACGCGATAAACTATAACTGTCCGGAAAGTAAATTTATCGTAACCGGCTATCCGCGGTGTGACGATTTATTTGTTCAAACGGATATTAAAGCATTGTTTACTCATCCGTTTGATAAAATCATTATCTGGTTGCCGACTTTTCGACAGAGTATCAGAAATGGCGGATGTCAGCACAGCAGCATATCATTTCCGATTATTGACGATGTTGAAAAGGCTGAACGCTTAAACTGTTATTGCCGTGATAATAATACGCTTATTATCGTTAAAATCCATCCTAATCAGGATATGTCTTTGATTAACACTTTGGAACTAAGTAATCTGCTTTTTGTCAAAGATGATTTCTTTCTTGAAAAGGGCATTACCCTGTATCAGTTTATGGGAAACTGTGATGCGTTAATCAGTGATTATTCATCCGTATACTATGATTATCTTCTGTGCGATAAACCTATCGGTTTGTGCTGGGAGGATTTTGAGGACTATAACAGCAGGGTAGGCTTTACCGTTAATCCGCAGTTTATTCTTGCCGGCGGTGAAAAACTCTATCATTATGATGACCTGACTCAATTTATCAGCGAAGTGGCAGAAAACATTGATAACCTTGCTGCAAAAAGAAACGTGATTAAAAAAACGGTATATCAAGATACCGATAACTGTTCCACAAAGCGAGTAGTTAATATTATCGATAGTTTATTGAAGAAATGATGTTATGATTATTTTTAATGCTTTACTGATTATTTTGGTGTTATATTTTGTTATCATTATTCTCCATTATTTTAAAATATAAAAATATCATTGGCACTCCTAAAAAGAT
>CALGGQ010000027.1 GCA_937915775.1 uncultured Clostridia bacterium
AAAAAACTCCCTGAAGTTTCCTTCAGGGAGCATACTGCTTATCTCATTGGACTAACCCTCATACTAATTATGGTTCATGTTCCTAAAAACTATTTAGCCCATTGGTGTGTACCTCATATTCAATGATGAATGTTCGTACATTTTATAGAGCTTTCGCTCTGATTACCGGCAGGATTGTAATCTTATATATCTTTACTATTCAGTTTTTGTACATCACCTACAAGTATTTACCAACCCTGCCCATAACTTTTAAGTCGCTTTATAAAGTCGTGATTCGTTATCAAACTGAATTGATGCTGTCAATCAAAAATACCGTTATGTTATTGGGATACTGTGTAGGTGGCTAAGCTTTTTGGTTTAACATCCATTGGTTTAGCCCTCCTTTTTATATTTGAACTTCGGCTCTAACAAACTCATCTTTCACAATTCTGAGCCCCTCTCTTAAGTTCAACTTCATATTAGCACACCTTTTGGTAAAAGTCAATAGTTTTTCTTGATTTTTCAATATTTTTTTGTATATTATTAACAATTCATAAAATCTATTGACTATTCCTTTCGGATTTAGTATAATAGTGGTGTTGGGGCTATTAAGCCTTACTTTTTTATAAGGAGTATTTTTATGGAAAACGAAGAGCTCTATATGCCTGATATTATCTCCGTTACGGACGACGACGGAAACGAGATTGAATTTGAACTGCTGGAACGGTATGAAACGGACGATGCCGTTTACGTTGCTATTACCGAATACCGCGACGATGCGGAGGAAATCGTGGAAGGCGATTTTGAGGTTATCATCTTAAAAGTTTTTGAAGATGAAAACGGCGACGAATACCTCGAGGAAATTCAGGACGAGATGGAATACGAGCAGGTATCCGATATCCTGATGGCGAAGGTCGAGGAAAAATATGACGTTGAATATTTTGAGCCGGAGCAGTAAACACTATGCTTACAGTCTGCATATCACGACAACCGATGCTTAAATAACCCGAACAAAATATTGAAAGGGATTCATTCTCCTTTTGCGGGAATGCAGACCTCCCTGTTTGTCACGAGTGATGGCTTACAGGACGCTGGGAGCACAAAGCACGAGGGATGAAGCCCACCTGCGTAGAGAGCAGGTTATCTTCAGCATCGGCGGATATGCGGATTTATAAAAAAGTCTGTCACACGTTATAAGACGTGCGGCAGACTTTTCTATTTACAGCGGCTATCTCACCAAAGTGAGACCGCCTTTTACTTTCATTCATTCAATAATTTTTGTGCTGCATCAAAGTCGTTCTTATGAACATAGATGATATAAAGATAATTTCTTCTATCGTCCATATAGGAAGCCGGAATGCCGCCTGCCATAAAGTGCATATTGGCATTCTGCTTGAGCTGACGCTCAAAAGGATCGGTGCCGGTCTTGGTTTTCATCTCATACTTGATGCCGTGCTTTTCCAGCGTTGACCAGATTCTTGCCGATTCCTCGGCGTCGGTACCTTCAAAGATAACCTTCCTGTTGAATGCAGTGATCATCTTATTCGCCCTTCATTTCAAGCAGCTGCTGCGTACCTTCAAAAGAAGCCTTGGAAAGCGCGATGGAATCGAAGATAGCGGCTTCGATATCGTCCGGCGTACAGCCGAGCTCCTTCGTGTCGTCCGTCGGGATAAAGAGGTTCATATCCATAATATCGGCAAGACCGACAGGGTCAATACCGCTTTCGATGCCTCTCTTTTTATAATCCTGTCTCATTGTAAGACCGAAAGCCTTGAACATCCATTTCGGAATGCTGACAATCTTTCTGTCCTCAATACCGTCCATCGCTCTGTAGACGATTTTCAGGAACTGCTTCCATGTCATATTATAGCAGGAAATACCGTAGGCTCTCGCGCCCTTCACCTGCTCCGCTGCGCCGACAATCGCTTCGCCTACCTGACGAACGGTCAGCATTGCCGTACCGCCTGCCGAATAGAAGGTGGCGGGCATCTTTTCAAAGCGTTGGAGCTGTTCAATCAGGATAACCCATACGGGCTTTCTGCCGGGCTGCGTACCGAAGATATACGGCAGTTCCAGAACGGCAACGCCCATATCATTGTCAGCATACTTGAAGGCAGCTTCCTCCTGGTCAATACGGGAACGGATATAGGGATGCTGCTCGCAGAGCTTCATATCCGGACGCTCCTTGGCAAGCCATGCAAAGTAGGAACCGAGCACAACGCATCTTTTGACGCCGCACTTCTTTGCCATCGCAAGGCAGCGGTCAACTGGGTCAATATTGTATTTCTTGTAAGCGTCATAAACAGGAGCAGGAAATTCCACTCTTTCATCAACACCGGCAGCATAAACAAATGCGTCAACACCGGTCATGGCGGCTTCGAGTTCTTCATCCGTCAGTTCAAGGAAGTTGCCGAAGGAAATCTCCATCTCCTCAGGAATCGGCGCACCTTCCGGAAGCGGCGGCAACGCAATTGTTTTAACACTGTGTCCCCTGTCAATAAAAAGCTGAGCAGCAGCAGAGCCGAGCAAGCCCGTACCGCCGAAAATCAGAACATTCATAATAAACCTCCGTAATCAATTTATTTCAACCTCATTATATCACTGCACCTGATTTCCGTCAACATTTAATATCGTGATTTAATTATTGACAAAACGAATGATTTATTA
>CALGGQ010000028.1 GCA_937915775.1 uncultured Clostridia bacterium
GGTGCAGAGCGCGCAGGGAGAGTATCACCCGCATCGGGCACCGATAGCGACTGATACTCTCCCTGCGCGCTCTGCACCAGACGGTACCTGCCGGCACTGACCACGCCGCTGTAAACAAAGGTTTCGCCCTCCTTTTCTGCCTGCGCCTCCGGCAGCGCGGCAAACACCTCGTACAGCATCACGGCGGGATTGGTGATATCGAGCTTTTCCTTATCGTACTGCATTGTGATCGTGTCCTTCTGAAAGGTCACTGTCTGCCCGTCGCATCGGATGGTCATACCGGCAGCATAAGTCGAGGTCGGCGTAATACTGATTGCCTCGGCGCTTTTTACGATTTGACAGGTATAAGAAAAATCTCCCGTTTCGTAAACGGCATTCAGACTGAATTCGCTTGGCAAAACGGGAGTGTATACTCTGCTGCTGCACGCCGAAAAAGTCAGAAACAGCAGCAAGAGCGGAATGAATTTTTTCATATGTATCAGCGCCTATTCAAGTTCAGACATTAAGGCGCCGAGCTGTTCTGTCATATCGCTGACAAGCATCCCTCGCTGGCTGAGTGAGCGTGCTGCGTCATCTCCGCACAAGCCGTGAAGATAAACCGCTGCCCTTGCCGCGTCAAAGGGCGCAAGCCCCTGCGCGACAAATGCGCCTATCATACCGCTGAGCATATCGCCGCTGCCGCCCATCGCCATTCCGGGATTGCCGGTGGTGTTGACAAACACGCTTTTTCCGTCTGTTACCACGGTGTTTGCCCCTTTTAATACAAGAACAAGCTTATATTTTTCGGCAAATTCCTTTGCCGCACAGATTCTGTTTTCCTGTATCTCGGCAACCTGACAGGATATGAGCCGTGCCATCTCGCCGGGATGCGGCGTGAGAACAATCGGCACCTTAACCTCTTCAAGAATAGATATGCGCGAAATTAAGGTATTTATACCATCAGCATCCAAAATTATCGGGCACTGTGCATTTTTCAGCACCGCCTCCGTGACGGCTGCCGTAGCCTCATTATTGCCCATGCCGCAGCCGAGCACAATGCTGTCAGCCCATGTCATATCCTGCAAAATACCGGGAATGGCGAGGGAAGAAAAGGTGCCGTCCTCGCTGTCAAGAACCGGATTAAAAATAGGCTGTGTCAGATGCGCTGCCACGAGCGGATAAGCGGATTGCGGCACGGTCAGTTTAACCAGCCCGGCACCGGCACGGAGTCCTGCTTCGGTCATCATCACTGCGGCGCCGAACATTTGATAGCTGCCGCCAATATTCAGCTGATGCCCGCAGCTGCCCTTATTGGCGTTTTTGTCGCGTTTTAAAAACAGCTTTTTCACAGCATCCGCTTCTATCGTTTCGGCATATTCCGCCTCATAACAATCCTCGGGTATGCCGATACCGACTACCTCTGTTTTACCGCAAAACGCATTGGCGGGCGGCAGAACATGGGCATATTTCAAGGTGGAAATCGCCACCGTCAAATCTGCTTTCACGCAGTTCTTACAGATTTTGCCCGTCGTAGCGTCGGTGCCGCTCGGCGTATCAACGGAGATAACTGTTGCTATACTACGGTTGACGGCGGTAAACACCTGATCAAACGGCGCGCGCGGCTCGCCGTGAAAGCCGATACCGAACAGGCAGTCCACCAGGAAATCCGCTTCAAAGCGTTCTTCTCCCTGATAACGCCTGACGGGAACGCCGATTGCCATTGCCTGTTCAAAATAGAGCAGCGGCTCGGCAATTTCCGGCATTTTATCACAAAGCAGAATTTCCGCATTGGCACCGTAGCACCACAAAAGCCGCGCGATGACAAAGCCGTCACCGGCGTTCTTTCCGTTGCCGCACAGCACAGTGACGCGCCTGTTTTTCATTTCATATGCGCCCGTCATCGTGCCAAAGCACGCTTTTCCGGCGCGGAGCATCAGCTGCGCTTCCGTCGCATACTTTTCAAAGCATTTCTGCTCAACAAGGCGGATTTCCTCCGCTGTTAAAATTCTCATAATATCACCATAAAAGCACGGTGGCAATCGCATAATCACCATCGTGAGAGATGGATAAATCGCTGTTTTCGACACCGACAAGATAGGGCTTTCCCTGCTCATCGTGCGCGATTTCTACCTCGGTCAACGCACGTTCTATTCCGCAGCCAAGTGCCTTTAAATACGCCTCTTTTGCGGCATACAAGCCGGCAAACGACTGCGCGTTTTTGCAATAGGCTATTTCATTTTTTGTAAACACGCGCGTCTTGAAGTGCTCGCGCCCGATTGCCTTTTCAATACGGGCAATCTGAACAATATCCGTTCCGATTTTCATATTGCCATCACCGTTACTGTGATTTCACAGCCCTTGAGATTGTTTTTTCTGTACTGCTTCGTCGGTACCGGTCCGCAGGAGCCGGAGCCGGCGCCGAGCTGGTAGGCGTCAATATGGAGATAGGTGAAATTCTGCTCCTCCAGCTCCTCGCGGTGCATCGCCTTGGCACACTGCTGCGAGGTAAAACGGTCTGCGGAGAAGATGAACGGCTCGCCGCTGCAAACAATGCGCAGCCCGTGTCCGTTTTCATCCGTCACCTCTGCCCATCGTACGTCGCAGCGCATACTGCTCTCCTGCGGCTTAATATAATTTTCACGCATTTCATCAACCTTCAGCGTGTATTCACCGAGCAGAGCGTGCTCCTTGAAATCGGGCAGATTCTGCCGCTCTCCCCTGCCGAAATACGTTATGTTTTCATACTGTTTCGGCAGCTGCAGCGTCAGCCCGAAGCGCGGCGCAAACGGAATCGTCTTTGATTTCCGGCACGCCAGCCGCAGCGTCATTGCGCCGTTATTCTCGGCTACCGTGTCAATTTCCGCCTCGGCAAGATGCTTGACTTTATCAGTAGAGATTTCGTATATCGCAGAATGATAAGCGCGTGCTTTGAAAGTCAGCTTTTCCGTATCCAAACGCAGTTTCTCCCACACCTTGTTCAGATACATATCGTTATCCAGCGGTGCGCGATACACGCTGACGCCGAGCACGGCATCAAACGCGCTGTCATCGGTGCGGAATGTCAGCATATTGTCCCTTGCTTTCACCGTTCCATTTGGTTCATACAGCGGTGCGAGCAGCCCTTTGCTTTCAATAGCAAGCTGCTCCCCTGCCACCTCGCGTTCGCCGTCATAATAACGGAGAACAAGGGTGTCCGCCTCCTGCAGATTGACCATGCAGCGCTGCATTTGCTGCGGCTTAACAGTCAGCTTTAAGTCACCTTTATCCGTCAAGCCTATATTGTTATAGGTTTCCCATTTTACTGTTAATGCTGCGGTTTTAAAGTAATTCAGATTGCGGAAAACAACAGAATCTCCGTCTATCTGCGCTCTGACAGGGCGGTAGCAGTTTTTCATCTGCAGCGCACCGGCGTGCGGCGTTCGGTCGGGATAGAACAGCCCGTCCACACAGAAGTTTTTATCGTGCTTTTCCTCGCCGTGGTCGCCGCCGTAGGTATACTGCAAATTGCCGTTTTCGTGATACACCGCATGGTCGCAGAATTCCCAGATGCAACCGCCCATCAGGTTATCGGCACGCAAAAAGTCGCTCACATACGTTTCCAGCTCACCGGCACCAACGCCCATCGCGTGGCAGTATTCGCAGAGAAAGTATGGCTTTTGGTACCATTTTTTCGGCAATCCTTCGCCGTCGGCAATCTTGCCGTAATGATTCTGCCACGGATACATCCGCGAGATAACGTCATAGGCAAAGCGCTTTGTTTTGACAACCGCTTCATAGTGAATCGGAATCGGGGTCAGCTGCTTCAATCGCTCGTAGCAGTAATCCTGATTGAGATATCCCCACGCTTCATTGCCGAGCGACCACATCGTGATGCTCGCGTGGTTCTTATCCCGCGCAAACATGCGGTACACCCTGTCCCAGTATCTGCCCTGCCATTTCACGTTGTGGGAGCAGGCACGCGGGCGGTGCAGCTCTATTTGGCAGCCGTGGGTTTCAATATCCGCCTCGTCAACGACATACACTCCGTAAAAATCGCACAAATCAAGGAACATCGGGTCCGGCGGATAGTGCGAGGTACGCACGCAGTTGACGTTGTATTCCTTGAAAATCCGCACGTCGCGCGCCATATCGTCGGCACTCATCGTGTAGCCTTTTTTGGCATCTGTATCGTGATGGTTCACACCGAGCAGTTTTATCTTTTCATTATTGAAATAAAAGACATTTCCCCTGATATCAACATGCTTAAAACCGACGTAGCGGCGTACCCATTCCAGTGCTTCGCCGTCCTTGGAGAGAGAAAGCAGAACGGTATACAGGTTCGGAATTTCAGCGCTCCATTCGTTCACTGCAAGGTCGCTGAACACGATTTTATCGATGCTGTCAGCACTGACGTCAACGGATTTGGAAACACCAAGCTCCGGCAGCAGATCGGAAGAGCGTCGTGTAGG
>CALGGQ010000029.1 GCA_937915775.1 uncultured Clostridia bacterium
AGTGATGATTCTGGTCACCCCTGCGCTTTCCAAAAAGTTCGGCAAAAAGGAACTCGCCGGCTTCGGCTCTATGTTTGCCGCCTTTGCGGCGATTGCCTGCTTCCTGCTGCGCGGTACCTTTACGCCGGATGCTGGCAACAAGATTCCGGTAGTCTTTATGGCAACGCTGTTTATCATCGGCTTCGGTTATTCCTTTGTTTCCATTACCAACTGGGCGGTGGTTGCCGATGTCATTGACTATCAGTTTGTCAAAACCGGTATCCGCAGCGAGAGCGCGATTTATGCAGTGTATACCTTCTCGCGGAAGCTCGGTCAGACGATTGCCGATTACGGCGGACTGATGCTGCTGGAAAAATATGCGCATTACGATTCCTCAATGGCGAACGCCGGCTATGTACCCGGCGTCAGCGATAAGATTTTGACGATTTGCACGCTGATTCCCGCCATCACCTATACCGCCATCTGGCTGCTGTATAAGTTCGCATATCCGCTCACCAAGGAAAAGCTCGAGCCGATTTACGAGGAGGTTCGAAAATCCAACGAAGCCCTGAGCACTGCCGACGAAGTACCCGCCGAGGCATAAACGGAACACATCATCAAAGCGGCTGATATTCAGCCGCTTTCCTTTTTGCAACCTTTTCGGCTGCTCATTCGTTATGTGAGTGAAAGGACCTTTCGTGACGGGAGGTGACGGAATGACGGAAAATGAATATACTGCCGCCGTGCAGCGCAACAGTCAGCGCATCTATCTGATAGCGTTTTCGTATCTGCAAAATCAGTACGATGCCGAGGATGTGATGCAAAACACTTTTCTGAAGCTCTGGAACGGCACGCAGCGCTTTGAAGATGAAGCGCACCTTGACCGCTGGCTGACCAGAGTTTGCGTGAATGAGTGCAAGGATTTCTTCCGGCTATCGTTTCGACGGCACGCGCCGCTGGAGGCAGCAGGCGAGCTTGCCGCAGAGGACAAGCACTTCAATCTTGATTTATTTAACGCCGTTTCGTCGCTGAAAAAGAAGGAACGTCTTGCCGTGCATTTGTTTTACTATGAGGAATTACCGATAGCGGAAATTGCCTTGATAATGCAAGCCAAAGAGGGCACCGTCAAATCCCTCCTGCACCGCGCAAGGCAGCATTTAAAAGCAAAGTTAGGAGATGAATGGATCAATGAATAAGAACTTTGAAGCTTATAAAAGCACCTATTCCGCCCTTCGTCCTTCTGACGAAGCAACGGAAAGGATACTGCATATGACAAAAACCAGAACGAAAAAAACGATGAAAATGAAGCCTTTACTCGCAGCGGCTGCCTGTCTGCTCCTGCTGGTAACCGGCATCTTCGGCGGCAGTGCCATCAGCGGCAGGCTCCACGCCGTCAAGCCGGCGGACAATCTGTTCACCATCAAGGCGTATGCACAGGGCGAAGCCATCAGCCTGAAGGATACCCCGTTTGTGCAGACGGATCTGCACTTACAGTATGTGGACGGCGATACCGGCGGATTTATTGTTGCCGAGGATACCACGGGCTTTACCTTTGATGGCAGCAACGTCAAATCCGTCACCTACGAAACCAAGCGCGGCGATATTAATTATGAAACGCGTATCGGCAACGATGTGAAGGTGACCGATAAACAATTTTCCAAAAATCCTGCCACGCCGTTTGCCGCCGGTCTGACGCTGGAAATCGGAAATGATGAGCTGGTAACAGTTGATTATATGCCTTCCGAAGCGTTAGAAACGATGCTTCGTGCAGAGAAAAAAATAGCGGATTTAAGCACGCTGCCGCAGGATGATATTACCGTCACGGTAACCTTCAGGGACGGCACCGCCGCAACTGCCGTGATCCACACCTCGTTTGATAAAAACGGCAATATGCTGCTGGAATACAAGGATTAACCGAATCAAATAAAAACAGCCCCTTCCGAGGCTGTTTTTGTGTTTAATATGTAATGCAGTTGGAGGTGATGAAGCGGGTGCCGTAGCTGACCAGCTTTTCCATCAGGTCAATGCGGTCGCACGTCCAGGTGGCTGTTTTCAGCCCTGCCGCATGAACGCGCTTAATCATCTCGCCGTCATTATCGGTGTTGTAAACGTTGTTGCAGTCGTAGCTGATACCGCAGTTTTCCAGCGTCTTTGCCTTTTCAATCGCCTCATCGGTGATATCGTCTACCAGCAGGAAGAGCGGTGCGTCGCAGATTTCTCTGAACTTCTGCAGGTCCTCGAAGGAGAAGGCGATGTAGGTCGCTTCTACGCCGTACTTGTTCTGCAGCTCAATAATCTTGTCGTAGTGGTCGCGGTTGCGGTTATATTTCAGTTCAACCGTTGCCTTCATACCGTACTCGGCACACTTCTTGAAGAAATCCTCCAGTGTGCAGATTTTGAGGTTCGGGTACTTGCCGACGTTATGACCGTTGGTGTAATTCAGCTTGAGCAGCTCGTTATAGGTAGCCAGCTCAAGGGATTTGTTGCCGTCCATCATACGGGAGGTAATCGGGTCGTGGTGCAGCACCCAGACGCCGTCGCGCGTCATATAGATATCGCACTCTGCGCCCCAGTAACCAGCCTTGCCGGCTTCCTCATAGGCGGGCAGTGTGTTTTCCGGCGCTACGGCGCGGAAGCCTCTGTGGGCAATCAGCACATAATCATCTCTGCCCTCCAGCGAGGTACCCTTCACTGTTCTCACCTCATAGGGAACGAGCTTTTTGTAGTTGTTAAACCATTCGATTTTTTTGCCGGCAAAAATGCCTGCATAAACGGCTGCGGCTGCACCGGCAACGGCAGCGCCGGCTTTCAGGATTTTTGAAACGTTCATCATTTTTCCTCCGTTATCACTTAATAATGGATACGCCTGTCATTTCTTCCGGTTGCGGCAGGTTCATCACCTTGAGCATCGTCGGAACGATGTCGCACAGTCTGCCGCCCTCGCGCAGTTCAATATTCTCTCCGCAGTTCACGCAGATGAACGGCACGAGATTGGTGGTGTGAGCAGTGAACGGCGAGCCGTCCGCCTCCATCATCACATCGGCGTTGCCGTGGTCGGCAGTGACAAAGAGCGTGCCGCCGTTTTCCATTACGGCTTCATACAGCGAGCCGACGCAAGTGTCAACGGCTTCCACCGCCTTAACTGCCGCGTCAAACACGCCGGTATGACCGACCATATCGCAGTTGGCAAAGTTGATGATAACCACGTCGTACTTGCCGCTGCGGACTGCCTCATTGAGCTTTTCGCTGACGAGATAGGCGCTCATCTCGGGCTGTAGGTCATAGGTCGCCACTTTCGGGGAGGGAATTAAAATTCTGTCCTCACCCTCGTTGACAGCCTCCACGCCGCCATTGAAGAAGAAGGTTACATGGGCATACTTTTCGGTTTCCGCAATGCGGGCCTGTTTTTTCCCGCATTTCGCCAGATATTCGCCCAGAGTATTTTCAATTTCTTCTTCCTTAAATACGATGGATTTGTGTGGAATCGTACTGTCGTATTCCGTAAAACACACATAAGTAGTAGCCACACGCTCGCCCCGGTCAAATCCATCAAATTCATCCAGGCAGAACGCCCGGGTGATTTCTCTTGCCCTGTCAGGGCGGAAGTTGAAGAACACAATGCTGTCGCCCGCGCCGATTCTACCCTCATTTTCCAGCGTCACCGTTGGGAGTATGAACTCATCGGTGAGATTCTTGCCGTCGCCGTCAATCGTTTCATAGGAAGCCTCGATAGCGGCAACCGGGTCGGTGTTGAAATTGCCCTTGCCGAATACGAATGCATCGTACGCCTTTTTCACTCTGTCCCAGTTATTGTCACGGTCCATCGCATAGTATCTGCCGGTGACCGTCGCTACCTTGCCGACGCCGATTTCGTTCATCTTTTCGATCGCCTCGGCAACGTAATCCTTGCCGCTGGTGGGCGGCACGTCACGTCCGTCCATAATGCAGTGCAGGTAAACTTTATCCTGTCCGAGGCGCTTTGCCAGCTCCACAATCGCCCAGATATGCGTGTTGTGAGAATGCACGCCGCCGTCGCTCATCAGCCCCATTAAGTGCAGGGAAGTACCGGCTGCTACGGATTTGTTAATGGCACCGACCAGCGCTTCGTTTTCAAAGAAATCGCCGTCCTGAATGGATTTGGTAATTCTTGTCAGTTCCTGATAGACGACTCTGCCGGCGCCCATATTGGTGTGACCAACCTCGGAATTGCCCATCTGACCGTCCGGCAGACCGACATCCAGCCCCGATGCGCCGATATAGGTGAACGGGTATTTTTCCATCAGCATATCGAGGTTAGGCTTCTTGGCAGCGGCTACGGCATTGCCGTAGGTGGACGGGTTATGACCGAAGCCGTCCATAATACATAAAACATTTGTCTTTTTCATAAAGGGTTTCTCCTAAAAGAAGGGCGGATTGCTCCGCCCGTTTTTCTTTCTTATCTGCTGGCTGCTTTAACGATGATTGAGAAATCGTTTGCCTTGAGGGAAGCGCCGCCGATGAGACCGCCGTCAACGTTCTCCTTGTCAAGCAGTTCTTCCGCATTGGCTGCGTTCATCGAGCCGCCGTACTGAACAACAAATTTGTCAGCCGCTTCCTTGCTGTAAAGGTCAGCGATGACGTTACGGATGTAGCCGTTGACCTCGTCTGCCTGGTCGGCAGTAGCGGTCTTGCCGGTGCCGATAGCCCAAACAGGCTCGTAAGCGATAATGACGTTGTCAAGCTCCTCCTCGGAAACGCCGAGCAGCGCAATCTTTGTCTGCTTGCCGACGATTTCAAAGGTAACGCCCTGTTCTCTTTCTTCCAGCACCTCACCTACGCAGAGGATAACGGTAAGCCCCGCATCCAGCGCCGCACGGACTCTCTTGTTAACGGTTTCATCGGTTTCGCCGAAATACTGACGTCTTTCGCTGTGGCCGATAATAACGTAGGGAACGCCCATTGCCTTGAGCATCTGAGCGGAAACCTCACCGGTGAAAGCGCCCTTTTCTGCCCAGTGGCAGTTCTCAGCGCCGATTTTGATATTGGAGCCGGCAGTGGCATCCAGCGCAGCCTGCAGGTCAACGAACGGAGCGCAGATAACGACGTCGCAGTCAGCGTCCGCTACCAGCGGCTTCATCTCGTTTAACAGTGCAGTGGTCTGCTCCGGGGTGTTATTCATCTTCCAGTTGCCGGCGATAACGGCTTTTCTTAAAGTTTTATTCATCACATTTACCTCTCAATGCTATTCATTCCGAATGATTTTAGTCCTTATCCTGCAGTGCCATAATACCGGGCAGCTCCTTACCCTCAAGGAATTCGAGGGAAGCGCCGCCGCCGGTGGAAATGTGGCTCATCTTGTCGGCAAAGCCGAGCTTGGTAACGGCAGCTACGGAATCACCGCCGCCGATGATGGAGATAGCGCCGCTCTCTGCTACCGCATTGGCAACCGCAACGGTACCGGCTTCAAAGTTCTTCCATTCGGAAACGCCCATCGGGCCGTTCCAGATAACAGTGCCGGCGCCCTTGATTGCGTCGGTGAACAGCTCCTGCGACTTCGGACCGATGTCAAGACCCATCCAGCCGTCCGGAATCTCGTCGGAATTCACAATCATAGCCTCAGTGTTTTCGTCGTATTCCTTGCCGACCTTGTTATCAACGGGAATCAGGAACTTCACGCCCTTCTTCTCCGCGTCAGCCATCATTTCGCCTGCCTTCTCAATCCAGTCAGCTTCCAGCAGGGAATTGCCGATGGAGTGGCCGAGATACTTCATAAAGGTATATGCCATACCGCCGCCGATAATGATGGTGTCGCACTTATCCAGCAGGTTGGAGATAACGCCGATTTTATCGGAAACCTTAGCGCCGCCGAGAATGGCAACGAGCGGTCTCTTCGGGTTCGCAAGTGCGCCGCCCATGAATTCGATTTCCTTCTGAATTAAATAACCGCAGACTGCCGGCAGATAATCCGCCACACCGGTGGTGGAGCAGTGCGCTCTGTGCGCGGTGCCGAAGGCGTCGTTCACGAAGATGTCAGCCAGGGAAGCGAGTTCCTTGGAGAAATTTTCCTCGTTCTTGGTTTCTTCTTTTCTGTAACGGACGTTTTCCAGCAGCATTACTTCGCCGTCCTGCAGGGCAGCCGCCATAGCCTTGGCGTTTTCGC
Source organism: uncultured Clostridia bacterium (assembly GCA_937915775.1). GTDB lineage: Bacteria > Bacillota > Clostridia > Oscillospirales > Acutalibacteraceae > Eubacterium_R. The sequence continues at coordinate 6,119 of CALGGQ010000029.1, forward strand.
CGACAACCTCTGCATCCTCAGCGAGCTTAACCTCAGTGCCGAGATATTCGCTCAGTCTTTTGGCAACGGGAGCCAGGCTGAATTCGGGCTTGTATTCGCCCTTCGGTCTGCCGAGATGGGAGCAAAGAATTACTTTTGCGCCGTTTTCCATTAAGTATTTGATGGTGGGAAGTGCCGCAACGATTCTCTTGTCGTTGGTGATTTCGCCGTCCTTAAGCGGAACGTTGAAGTCACAGCGGCAAAGAACCTTCTTGCCGGCAAAGTTGATGTCATCAACGGTGTACTTGTTGAGTTTCATGATAAAAACATCCTTTCTGTGTATTGATTGTTCGCCTATGCTAACCGCAAACACACAATACCATAATTTTACTCATTAATTATATAACAAAACGGTAGCTTATTGCAATAGCAAAATGGAATAATAATGCGTTTTATTAAAAGAA
>CALGGQ010000030.1 GCA_937915775.1 uncultured Clostridia bacterium
GAGCCGCTGCTTGACATCACGTTCGATACGAACGGCAAGCCCTGCGTGAAGCTTCCGCCCCAGGCGAACACCGAGGGCGTGGCGGTGACAGTGCTTGCCAGCGAAGACCTTGTGGATTGGACGCATGCCGTCGAGGTCCCGTTCGACGCCGTCACCGGGCGCTACGATTGAAGCCACGGAAAGCATTAAGCTGATTATCTCCTCCGGCGAAACGACGACTACTACCGCCAAACAGATTCGCATTAACGTGTCCGTAGAGCTGCCTGAGGTGATCGATGAGGACGGCGAAATTGTCAAGGATAACATCAGCATTACCGTGGACGGCGTGACGCATACGTCCAAGATGATTGCGCTCGACGGCTCCACGGCTACCTACAGCATTACGGGCGAGGGCGAAAAGGAGCGGACCGTTGTAGTCGCCCTGCAGGATATCGGCGCAGCAGATACGCAGTCTGCCGACAGTGAGGATGAAAACGCCTCTCTTACTTACGATTTCTCCGATTTCTCGCGTGATGATACCACCACAACGACGAGAGAAACAACGGAGCGCAGCACCCGTGAACGTACGACCGAGGATGAGGAATCGACTGAGGAGGACTCCACCGAAGAGGAGGATTCCACGGAAGCACTCTCAGAGGAGGATACATCAGAGGAAGATACCTCAGAGGATGAGGAAGCATAATTCTGCATGATTAAAGGAAAAATAATGAAAGGTATCGGCGGCTTCTACTATGTAGATGCCGTTGATGCTGTCTATGAATGTAAAGCAAGGGGCAGCTTCCGCAATAAGAAGATAACGCCGCTGGTGGGCGACGACGTGCTCATTACCGTCAACGACGGCGAGCACGAGAATACGATTGATGAAATTCTGGAGCGCAAAAATGCGCTTGTCCGTCCGCCGCTTGCGAACCTTGACCAGCTGTTTGTCGTCGCCTCGCTCGTTGACCCGAAGATTAATACGCTGGTGCTGGATAAGCTGATTGCCATAGCAGAGTATAAGCATATCGAGCCGATTATCGTGCTGACCAAAACGGACTTAGCAAACGGCTGGCAGGAATACTATGATATTTATCATCATGCCGGCTTTCAGGTCATCGTCTGTGATAACACGGCTGGAACCGGCGCAGAGGAAGTGAAGGCGCTGCTCGGCGGCAAAATCAGCGCTTTTACGGGCAACACCGGCGTTGGCAAATCCACGCTGCTCAATCACATTGCGCCGGAGCTGCAGCTTGCCACCGGCGAAACGAGCAAGAAGCTCGGACGCGGCAAGCACACTACAAGGCACTGCGAATTATTTAAAGTCGGCGGCGGATTTATTGCCGATACGCCCGGCTTTTCCTCGCTTGATTTTGAGCGCTGCGAAAAGATACTGAAAGACGATTTGCCGTATTGCTTCCGTGAGTTTGAGCCTTATCTTTCCGACTGTCAGTTTGCCACGAACTGCGCCCATCTGAACGACAAAGGCTGCGCCGTAGTGCAGGCGATGAGGGAGGGCAAAATCAGCCCGTCCCGCCACGAAAGCTATGCCGCAATGTACCGCGAGGTAAAGGATATCAAGGAATGGCAGAACAGGTAAAGTGCAGCATCGTAACCGGCGCTCCCGTGAGCGATACCGATTTTCTAAAAGAACATCTTGATACCGGCAGTTTTATCATTGCCGCGGACAGCGGCTACCGTAAGCTGCTGGAGGCGGGCATCAGAATAGATGCGATTGTGGCGGATTTTGATTCCGCCGAAAAGCCTGATATCAACTGTGAAATCATCACCTTTCCGATTGAAAAGGATGCGACGGATACCTTTAACGCTGTCAAGCTGGCAGTGGGCAGGGGATTCAAAGAGATTGAAATCTTCTTTGCGCTCGGCGGACGGTTTGACCACAGCTACGCCAATGTGCTGTGCCTTGCATACGCCAGGCAGCACGGTGTAAAATGCACGCTCCTTGACCGGCAAAACCGCATATCGCTGATTGAAAAAAGCGCGACAGTCAACCGCGATTATCAGGCGTTTTCGCTCTTTGCCTTTCTCGGCGACTGCAAGGGCGTTTCCATCAAAGGCGCCTATTATACTGCCGGCTTTTTTGGACGTGATAAGCTCGATATTGCTGTTTCCGACCAGTTCGGGCAGAGCAATTTTGTCAGCGAAGAAACCGCCGAGATTACGGTGGACGACGGCGTGCTTCTGTTAATTGAAAGCAACGATTTTTAAGGGAGAGCAGCCGCTCTCCCTTTAGTCTTGCACCTTTTTAATTTTAAAGACGGCACGCAGCAGCGGCGCTAATACTTTCGGACTTCTGATAACGACAACCTTCATTTCCTCCACCTCATTTTCTGCAGCACAGAACGCCGAGGACGATAACTGTCAGCGCCAGAATCCGCGTAATCCACACCGCCGGTAAAAACAGCGCTATGGCACAGCCGGCGCCGAACGCCACGAATAAGTAATTTGTTTTGCAGCAGCCTTTCATGCAATCACCTCAACGTTCTTTTAGTGTATCCTATGCCGGATAAGCGGAATTTGTGATAAGTGGGCTTGACTTTATTCAATAATTTGGTTATAATATGCGTAATATTTAACGGCTGTGAATAAGAGGAGTACCGCTCACCGTCTTGCAGAGAGCTGTTGGCAGGTGAAAAACAGCAGACAGGAAGCGGGAAGGTCGCTTAGGAGCCGGGCAGGTGACATTGAGCCTGCTCCGTTCGTCCGCGTTAAGGCGTTGAGTGACACGCTTTGAGCGTGTAATTTGAGTGGTACCACGGATTTTTCCGCCTCATATGGAGGCGGACTTTTTTAGTTATTAGTTAGTAGTTAATAGTTAGTAGTTTGGGGTGGGCTTCGCCCACACCCATTATAATTGCCGTCTGCAATAACACCATACTGCCAACCGAATATAAAGGAGACTGAAATATGAGTAAAGAACTGGAAAAACAGTATAACCCGTCGTCGTTTGAGGACAGAACGTATCAGTTCTGGCTGAACGGCAAGTATTTTCACGCTGATGCGAAATCGGATAAGAAGCCGTACACCATCGTCATTCCGCCCCCGAACATCACAGGTCAGCTGCATATGGGTCACGCGCTGGATAACACGCTGCAGGACATTCTGATTCGTTACCACCGTATGAACGGCTACGATACCCTGTGGCTGCCCGGTACGGACCACGCTTCCATCGCAACGGAAGCGAAAATCGTTAAGGCAATGCGCGAGGAAGGGCTCACCAAAGATGATTTGGGCAGAGAGGGCTTCCTGGAAAGAGCGTGGGAGTGGCGCCGTCAGTACGGCGGACGTATCATTGAGCAGCTCAAAAAGCTCGGCTCCTCCTGCGACTGGGACCGGGAGCGCTTCACCATGGACGAGGGCTGCAACCGGGCGGTCACGGAAGTCTTCTGCAAGATGCACGAGAAGGGATGGATCTATAAGGGAAGCCGGATCATCAACTGGTGCCCGGTCTGCAAGACCTCCATCTCCGATGCCGAGGTGCAGTACGAGGAGCAGAACGGCCATTTCTGGCACATCAAATACCCCCTGATCGAGGACGACGGGAGCATTTCC
>CALGGQ010000031.1 GCA_937915775.1 uncultured Clostridia bacterium
AAATATGACATGTCTTCCGTGGAACAGGCCACGATCGCAGGAGAGGCGCTGAATCCGGAGGTTTTCAGGCGTTTTGAAGAGGCGACGGGCTTACAGATTATGGAGGGCTTCGGTCAGACGGAAACGACGCTGATCATCGGCAACCTTTACGGCTCACGCACGAAGGTCGGCTCCATGGGTAAGCCGAATCCCCAGTTTGATATTGATCTCGTCGATGAAAACGGCAGGAGCGTGCAAACGGGTGAAACCGGCGAAATTGTCGTGCGGCTTGATAAGGGTGTTCCCTGCGGTCTTTACAAGGGCTATTACCGCGATGAAGAAAAAACCAACGAGGCAATTTACGACAATATGTACCACACCGGCGACACTGCGTGGCGCGATGAGGACGGTTATTTCTGGTACGTCAGCCGTATTGACGATGTGATTAAGTCCTCCGGCTACCGTATCGGTCCGTTCGAGATTGAAAGCGTCATTATGGAGCTGCCGTATGTGCTGGAATGCGGCGTGTCTGCCGCACCGGATGAAATCCGCGGTCAGGTCGTCAAGGCGAGCATTGTGCTCGTCAAGGGCACCGAGGGTACGGAAGAGCTGAAAAAGGAAATTCAGAACTACGTTAAGAAGAACACCGCGCCGTATAAATACCCGCGTATCGTGGAATTCCGTGAGTCGCTGCCGAAAACCATCAGCGGCAAAATCATCCGGAATCAACTGTGATGCCGATGAAGAGAGTGACGTTATTTGCCGGTCATTACGGCAGTGGCAAAACGAATTTAGCGGTAAACTTCGCGCTGGATTTGCATCATAAGGGCTATGACGTGCAGATTGCGGATTTGGATATCGTCAATCCGTATTTTCGTACGAAGGATTCCGCCGAGGAGCTGGCGGCAGCGGGCATCAGGCTGATTTCACCTGCCTACGCCAATTCGAACGTGGATTTGCCGGCGTTGCCGCAGGAAGTATATGGCTTAGTGCAAAATCGCAGCATTTATGCTATAATGGATATCGGCGGCGACGAGCGCGGCGCGCTCGCACTCGGCAGATACCGCCCGTATATTCTGGAAGAAAATGATTTTGAGATGGTCTTTGTTGTCAATTTTTACCGTCCGCTGACGCGCACCGCTGAGGAGGCAATTGAGGTGATGCGCGAGATAGAGGCGGCAGGCGGTATTCCGTTTACCGCGATTGTCAACAATTCCAATATCGGCGAGGAAACGACGGCAGACGACGTCAGAGCGACCTTTGCCGAAACCGAAAGGCTTTCGCAGCTGACAGGGCTTCCCGTCCTGTTCACCGGCGTCAAAGCCGAGTTAGCAGCAGCGTTTGAGGGCGAAAGCATTTTGCCGCTCAGGCTGCAAAAGAAGATGATCAATTAGGAGGATAGCAGTATGCCAAAGGTAACCTTTAATGAGGATTTGTGTAAGGGCTGCGGTCTGTGCGTAACAGCCTGCCCGAAGCAGATTATCGAAATCAAAAAAGATATTATCAACAAGAAAGGACATTCTCCTGCCGGTATTACCGACCAGTCCAAGTGTATCGCGTGCGCCTTTTGCGCCACGATGTGCCCCGACTGTGTTATCACCGTAGAGAAATGAGGTGGACAGTATGACAGAAAAAGTGTTAATGAAGGGTAATGAGGCGATTGCGGAGGCTGCCATCAGAGCCGGCTGCCGTCATTACTTCGGTTATCCGATTACCCCGCAGACCGAGCTTGCCGCTTATATGGCAAAGCGTATGCCGAAAATCGGCGGCACCTTCCTGCAGGCGGAAAGCGAAATTGCGGCCATCAATATGGTCTACGGCGTGTCCAGCACCGGCAAGCGCGTGATGACTTCGTCCTCCAGCCCCGGTGTTTCTCTCAAACAGGAGGGCATCTCCTACAT
>CALGGQ010000032.1 GCA_937915775.1 uncultured Clostridia bacterium
CGCTCTTTGAGATGCTTTCAAACGGCAGGAATCTCTTTATGGTCGGCGATATCAAGCAGAGCATTTACCGCTTCCGTCTGGCAGAGCCGCATATCTTCAACGCCATGAAGGAGCGTTTCAAGCCGTATGAGGAAACGAGCACGGACGCAGAACAGAAGATAATCCTTGATAAAAACTTCCGTTCCCGTCAGGGCATCTGTGATTTCACGAACTTTGTGTTCTCTAAAATAATGAGCAAAAAGTGCGGCGAGATTGATTATAACGCATCAGAGTATCTCAATTTCGGCGCGGATTATCCCGCAACCTCCGTGCCGTCCGTAACGCTCAATCTGGTGGAAACGCCGGAAGGCGAGCAAAAGACGGAATATGAAGCGCGCCATCTTGCCAAATATATTATTGACAAGGTGAATTCCGGCGAAATGATAAAGGACGGCAAAACGCTGCGACCGATTCGCTACGGTGATTTCGCAGTGCTGTTGCGCTCCGCTAAGGGCAGTATGCCGATATATGCCAAGGTGCTGACGGAATACGGCATTCCCGTGTTTGCCAATAACCGCATGAATCTGTTTGACACGAACGAAGTGTCCATGCTGATTTCCTTTTTGCGTGTGATTGATAATCCGCTGCAGGATATTCCGCTGCTGGCAACGCTGCTGTCCGTCTTTTACGGCTACACGCCGGATGATATCGCCTATGCGAAAGTGAACTATAAGGCGTCGAGCCTTTACGGCTCTGTCAGCCTTGACAGGGAGCATTTCAGCCGTTTCCTTGACGATATGGAACGGTACAGAAAGTACGCCGTTTCGATGAGCGTAGAAAGTTTTTTGCGCCAGCTTCTGAGCGATACCTCGTACCTTGCCATGATTTCCGCGCTGGGTAACGACGAGCAGCGCCGTCTGAATGTGCTGAAGCTGCTTGATTTGGCGCGCAATTTTGATAACGGAGAAAACGTCGGCCTGACCGCCTTTATGCGTTATATCGACGCCTTGTACGATGCCAAAATTGAAGTGGAAGGCGCCGATACCTCGTATATGACGGATAATAAAGTTGCGATAATGTCCGTCCATAAATCCAAGGGACTGGAGTTTTCCGTCTGTATTCTTGCCGATGCGTCGCATCAGTTTAACCGTGACGACTTGAATGATTTGATTATGCTCAATAATCAGTGGGGTGTCGGGCTCAAGGTCAATATGGAAGAAGGGCTTTACCGCTATAATTCCGTGCAGTACGACGCCATTCGCAGTATCAACCGCAGCGAGCTGATGAGTGAAAACCTGCGTGTGCTTTATGTTGCGATCACAAGAGCGAAGGAGCAGTTTGTCTGCTTTGCTTCTGTCAAAAGCTTCAGTGCGGTTGACAAGCTGTCAAAGAAAATCATTGACGGCAGCATCAATCCGATTGTCACCCGAAAAGCACAGAGCGATGCGGAGCTGCTGCTGCTTTGCGCGCTGCAGCACAAGGTCGGTGCGCCGCTGAGAGCGTTATGTACCTCCGCCGTTCCCGTTGATACCGCTTACGGTTTTCCGATGCAGGTGAATTTGCTTAGCGGTACGTTTGAGGAGCAGGAGCAGACAGCGGTTCAGGTGCCTTACAGTGAAGCGCTGACGCAGCAGATTGCCGAGCGGCTCTCCTATCGCTACGAACGCGCAGCGCTCAGCGCCTTTGCCTCCAAACGCACGGCGTCAGCACTGGATGACGCGGATATCGGTTTTCAGTATGTCGCTTCCTCTCAGCCCGCATTTATGAACAAAACAGGCTTGACGGCGGCGCAGCGCGGCACAGCGATGCATGAATTC
>CALGGQ010000033.1 GCA_937915775.1 uncultured Clostridia bacterium
TATCCACCCAAAAAAGCCTATCCTTTCGGATAGACTTTTTCGACAGACTGAAGGCGGCTCAAAAGAGCCGCCTTAAAGAATAAGAGCACGGCATTCTTGCCGTGCTCTTATTCTGAATTATTTTACTTTAATGGTAACCGTTACGGTTTTGGACGCTTTTTTATATGTGTCGTTGCCTGCGGCCGTAACCTTAATCTTTACTTTATAAGTACCTTTTTTCAAGCCTTTTTTGACGGTGATTTTACCTGTCTTTTTATTGACGGTGATTTTTTTATTACCGCTTACTTTTGTATAGGTTACCGTTCCCTTTGCTTTGGAGACAGTTATCGCATTTTTGCGGGCAACTGTCTGGTTCTTTTTCTTGAGCTTTGCAAATTTAATCGTAGGCTTTTTCGCCTTTACCGTCAGAGGATTTGCGTACTTTGCACATTTAGCAATCTTTTTTGTTTTTGTTTTTTTGCATACGGTGCAGGTATAGGTTTTTATGCCTGTTGCAGTAGGAGTAGCTTTCTTTGTCACTTTGCCGTTATCCCACTTGTGTCCTGTTGCGGAAAGGGTATCGGTCTTAACAGCTCCGCAAACGGTACATCTGTATGAAGTATATCCGTCCGCTGTACAGGTTGCACTTTGCTGACCGATTAATTCATATTGATGGTCGCATTCAAAAGTATTGGATAACTGATAATGAATGCCCTTTGCGTATTGACTGATTTTTACTACGACATAATAGGTTCCCTTGTCAACCTCAATTTTTGTAAAATGAAAGGTGTTATCTTTTGAACTGATATGTGCGGTATCTAATTGAATATAGTCATATCCGTTTTTCTGGTAGACATCCACGTCCCAATACTGATATTCTCCTGTCGGGGCGGAAGTATGAACAAATGATATATTAAGAAAGCCCTTGTTTTGAACATCAATTCTGTAATAATCGGAATCAGCATTTTCGCTATTAGAAAAAGTGCCTTCCATCATACACCCGTATACGGAGTCGTTTAACTTAAGGGTGTCGGCAGTTGCATAACTGTTGTTGAATTCTGTCTCCCAATTTGTTGCCGCAGTAAAACTGTTTGATAGTTTATATTCATACCCTGACGTGTATTGCATATTACTAACACAAATATAGTATTCACCGGCTTCTAAGCCTAAACTTGGCAAACTATAAGAATTGTCTTTAAGGGAAATTTGTTCCGAGGTAAGTAAATTATAATCGTAATCTGCGATTTGATATACAGAAACCTGCCAGCTGCCAACGGAAGATTGATCAACAACATGAGCAAATTTAATGTCAACCACACCTGCTTGCGGTAATTTGAATTTATAATAATCGATATCACTGTCGTTTGAAAAGGTTCCATAGTCTATTGTTCCGGTAATAGAGGAATTGATAGATAATTCATCTGCCGTTGTATATGTGTCGTTGCTTTCGCTTTCATGACTTTCCACAGCGAAAACATACAAATTATTAAAGCTTGAAACGATGCCTATCACGATACATACAGATAAAACCAATGACAATACTTTTTTCATAATTTTTTCTCCTTTAACATAAAAATGCGCAGCTGTGAGCTGCGCCAAAAACGCAATGCTCAAAGCTGCTAAACTGTAATTTGAATATTGCTTCTAAAGCACGTCAAATCAGAGCATGCATTTTTATCAAAAGAGATAAAAATAGCGTGCCTTAAAAAGCAATAAATATTCAATTACAGTTTAGCGATAATATTTTATCATTTCCTTATAATTATGTCAAGGATTATGTACCGCGCTGCCGTGTGCATAGGATGTATAAAGACAAATCCGAAAAAAGAAAAACAGACCGAAAAAGAAGGATTCTCAATCAGTCTGTAAAACTTCTTTACGTAGGGTGCTGCGCACGGCAGCATAGGCGGGACGATCAGCGGTCGTCCCTGTTTTTTTTGCGGAATACGAGGAATTTGCTGAACACATAGTTCAGAATGACGACGGCGACGCTGACGATTGCCTTCGCCCAGAAGCCCTCGATGCCGAGGAAGCTGTACGTCAGCCCTGCCATCACGAGCGCCGGAATGCCGAACCATTCGAGAAAGCCGGTGGCAAGTCGGGACGCCACAAAGCTCCAGAGCTCCTTGAGCACAACACGCGCCTTCCACGTCTTGGAATCAAACACCCACAGCTTGTTCGTGACAAACGCCACGATAACGCTGACAATCCACGCCACGATATTCGCAACGAACAGCAGCGTAATGTTCCTGCCAGCATCGCCGTGAAACATCGAATAGATAACGTTTTCGCTCTCCTTCACGGTGCTGAGGTCAACGGACAGCAGCCGCACCATCACGGCATACACCGCCCAGTTGACCAGCGTGGTGACCACGCCGAAAAACAGGTAGCTGATAATTTCTTTGTATTTAATGAGTAATTCCTTGATTTTCTGCATTGGATACATCCTTTGTGACAAAGTAGAATTTGTCGAGTGGCTAGTGGTTAGTGGCTAGTGACCAGTTGTCGGGCGGGACACCCGCACCCGATTATAATCGGAGC
>CALGGQ010000034.1 GCA_937915775.1 uncultured Clostridia bacterium
GTGCACCGGCTCTATATTATACTACACCTGTAACGAATTTGTAAAGATTTTATGACAGAAGTAACAATTTTTTCGTGACGGCGCGTTATTCGCCGTGTTGGCGCGGGGACGGAACGCCGCTCTACGACGAGGATGAGACGGCCGCGCTCTATGAGAAAAAACTGGCGCTCGCGTGTATTGACACCGTTTGCGATCTGGCGGACACGGAAAATGCGCAGGCGACGCTCGATGAGGTAAACGCCTGCCTGGCGATTGCGGAAAATCTGCATATCCCCTTTGTCCGCGTGCGCGCTGAGCAGAAAAAAACAGCCCAAACCTTCGCGTTTGTGACGGAGATGCTTGAAAAAATCATCCCTGCCGCCGAGGCAAAGGGCGTGGTCGTCTTAATTGAAACCAAGGGCATGTTCGCCGATACCGCCGTGCTGCGCGATATTCTCGAAAACTTTGCAAGCGACAGTCTGGCGGCGCTGTGGAATGTCAGCGCGGCATACCAGACCGTGGGCGAGGCGCCCGATATCATCATCAAAAACCTCGGCGCTTACGTCAGGCACGTACAGCTGACGGACAGCCGCAAGACGGCGGACGGCTACGAGCACTGCCTCATCGGCGAGGGCGAGCTGCCGCTTAAAAAGATTATGCTGGCGCTGCGCAGCGTCAACTTTGACGGCTTTATTTCCCTCGTCTGGGACCCGAAATGGTTTCAAGAAATTGACGATATGGAGATTATTTTCTCCCATTTTGTCAACTATATGAAGCAGTTCAGCGACACCGCCGGCAAGGAAAAAACGCTCTATTACAACAATGCGCACACCGGCAGGTTTGTCTGGAAAAAGGATTTACTGATTGAAAAGACGTTCTCCGAGGTACTGGACCGCATGGTGGAGGAATTCCCGGACCAGTACGCCTTCAAATACACGACGCTGGATTACACCCGCACCTATGCCGAATTCCGCGACGACGTGGACGAATTCGCGCGCGTGCTTGTTTCGATGGGCGTCAAGGCGGGCAGCCATGTCGCCGTCTGGGCGTCCAACGTGCCGCAGTGGTTCATCACCTTCTGGGCAACAGTCAAGCTCGGCGCTGTGCTGGTGACCGTGAACACAGCGTATAAAATTCACGAGGCGGAGTACCTGCTCAAGCAGTCGGATACGCACACTCTCGTCATCACCGAGGGCGCCAAGGACACGCGCTACGGCGATATCGTTGCCGAGCTGTGCCCCGAGCTGGCACAGACCGTACCCGGCACCCCGCTGCACAGCAAGCGCTTACCGTTTTTGCGCAACGTCATTACCGTCGGCTTCCGTCAGGCAGGCTGCCTGGAATGGAAGGAGGCGCTGGAGCGCGCGTCCCAGGTCAACCGCGAAACCGTCTGGGCGATGGCGGCTGCCGTCAAGCCGGACGACGTATGCAATATGCAGTACACCTCCGGCACCACGGGCTTCCCCAAGGGCGTGATGCTGACGCATTACAACATCGTCAACAACGGCAAGTGCATCGGCGACCGCATGGATTTATCCACAGCGGACCGCATGATGATTCAGGTGCCGATGTTCCACTGCTTCGGCATGGTGCTGGCAATGACCTCCACCATGACGCACGGCGGCACGCTGCTGCCGATTCCGTACTTCTCGCCGAAGCCGTCGCTCGCGTGCATCAACAACGAGCATATCACGGCGTTCCACGGCGTACCGACGATGTTCATCGCCCTGCTGGAGCACCCCGATTTTCCGAAAACGGACTTCTCCTATATGCGCACAGGCATTATGGCGGGTAGCCCCTGCCCGATTTCCGCGATGCGCGACGTTGTGGAAAAAATGCATATGAGCGAAATCACCATCGTTTACGGTCAGACGGAAAGCTCGCCCGGCTGCACGATGAGCTCCACGGACGACCCGTTGGAGGTGCGTGTTGCCACCGTCGGCAGAGCGATGCCCGAAATTGAATGTAAAATCGTGGACCCCGAAACGGGCGAGGACTGCCCGGACGAGGTGACCGGCGAATTTGTTGCCCGCGGCTACAACATTATGAAGGGCTATTACAAAATGCCCGAGGAAACCGCGGCGGCGATTGATAAGGACGGCTGGCTGCACACGGGAGACCTCGCGTGCCGCATGCCGGACGGCAACTACAAAATTACCGGCAGACTGAAGGATATGATTATCCGCGGCGGTGAAAATATTTATCCCAAGGAGATTGAGGAGTTTATTTACACCAACCCGAAGGTCAGCGACGTACAGGTGATCGGCGTGCCTGACGAGCAGTACGGTGAGGAGATTATGGCGTGCGTTATCCTCAAAGAGGGAGAAACGATGACCGAGCAGGAGATGAAGGACTTTGTTGCCGCGAGTATGGCGCGCCACAAGGTGCCGCGCTATGTCGATTTCGTGAGCGAATTTCCGATGAACGCCGCCGGCAAAATCCTGAAATACCAGATGCGCAAGGAAGCCGTGGAAAAGCTCGGCTTGCAGAAAGCGGCAGGCATCGTAACAGCATAATGATTAACAATCAGTATCAGGTAATCGACGCGCACTGCCATATTTATCCCGATAAAATTGCGCAAAGGGCGGAGGGCGCGATAGAGAATTTCTATCACGTCCGCGGCTTCGGCGACGGAACGCTCGGGATGCTGCTCAGGGAGGGCATTAAGGCGGGCGTTGACCGGTTTATCGTGCAATCGGTTGCCACCACGCCGCACCAGGTTTCCAGCATCAATCGCTTTATTGCCGGCTGCGTAGCGGAGCATTCTGACCGTCTTATCGGTCTGGGCACGCTGCACCCCGAGGAGCGCGACCTGCAGGAAAAGGTGGAGGAAATCCTTGCCTTAGGGCTGCACGGCGTCAAGCTGCACCCCGATATTCAGGGCTTTAAGATTGACGACTACCGCTGCCTGAAAATCTATGAGCTGTGCGAGCGGTATCACCTGCCGATTCTGATGCACACCGGCGACAGCCGCTACGACAATTCCAACCCCAACCGGCTGGCACCGGTGCTGGATATCTATAACGGGCTGACCGTTGTGGGCGCGCACTTCGGCGGCTGGTCCGTCTGGGAGGAGGCGTCCGAAAAGCTGCAGGGCTACGACAATCTTTATGTTGACTGCTCCTCGAGCTTCGCTTGGCTGGATGACGTCACGGTGAAAGAGATTATCCGCCGCTATACCGCGGACAAGGTACTGTTCGGCTCGGATTATCCGATGTGGTCGCCCGCGACAGAGCTGGAGCGCTTTCTCTCCCTCGGATATACGGACGGGGAAAACCGCAAAATCCTATCCGAAAACGCCGTTAAGGTTTTTTCCGTCAGTGAGTAATACATCATAAAAAAGAGGCGAACGCGGTTCGTCTCTTTTTTGAGTTTGACAAAAAGTAAAACAAGTTAAACAAAAAATTCAATAATCTATTGTCAAGTTATATAAAATATGTTATACTGATTTATTATAAGTGGTCGATTTGAACAAAAACGACCGCATTTCTATTCTGGGGAGGAATGCAAATGTATGATGTAGCGATTATCGGCTGCGGCGTTTCCGGTGCAGCCTGCGCTTATTATCTGACCAGATATAAGCTCAAAGTCGCCATAATCGAGCAGCACAACGATGTCTGCATGGAAACCACGAAGGCGAACAGCGCCATTATCCACGCGGGTTATGACCCGGAGCCGGGCTCCGTCTGCGCGAGATACAACGTGCGCGGCTGCGAGCTGGCTGCCGAAATCAGCGAAAAGCTCGATGTGCCGTACAAGCGCGTCGGCTCGCTCGTGGTGGCGTTTAACGAAAAGGATATGGCGCATATCAACAAGCTCTATGAGCGCGGTCTCGTCAACGGCGTGCCGGATATGCGTATTCTGTCGCAGAAGGAGCTGCGCATTTTTGAGCCGTATATCGCCGAGGAGGCGCTTGGCGCACTCTGGGCGCCGACGGCGGGCATCATCAACCCGTGGGAATACGGTCTGGCGATGGCAGAGGTTGCCGGCACCAACGGCGCAGAGTTAATGCTCAACACAAAGGTGACCGGTCTGGAGCGCGTGGACGGCGTGTGGCAGATTGCCTGCGGCGATAAAACCGTGGAGGCTAACTATGTGATTAACGCCGCCGGCGTATATTCCGACGAGATTCACAATATGGTCGCCGCGCCGTGCTTCAAAATCATGCCGGCAGCCGGTGAATACTATCTGCTCGATAAGACCGAGGGCAAGCGCGCGAATCACGTCATTTTCCAGTGCCCGGACGAGCTGGGCAAGGGCGTGCTGGTCTCCCCGACCGTGCACGGCAATCTGATTGTCGGCCCGAACGCCATTCCGAGCGAGCGCGACGACAAGTCCACTAAAACCAGCTCGCTGGATTTCATCCGCAAGATGGCGTCAAAATCCGTTCCGTCCGTGAATTACCGCGACAATATCCGTAACTTCACCGGTGTGCGTGCGAATTCGGACACACAGGATTTCCAGATTGGCTTTGCAGCGGAGCACTTTATGGACGTGGCGGGCATCAAATCGCCCGGTCTGTCCTCCGCACCGGCGTTTGCCGAGGATATCGTGAGAATGCTCGGCGAGGACGGTCTGGCGCTTGAAAAGAAGGACGACTTTATCGACAAGCGCGAACACATCCGCTTCAAGCACCTCTCCGCTGAGGATAAAAATAAGCTCATTGAGGAAAAGCCCGCTTATGGCAGGGTCATCTGCCGCTGCGAAACCATTACCGAGGGCGAAATTCTGGCGGCGCTCGCTTCCCCGATTCCGCCGGTATCGCTCGACGGTATCAAGCGCCGTGCCGGTACGGGTATGGGCAGATGTCAGGGCGGCTTCTGCGGCCCGAAGGTGCTCGGCATCATGGCGGCGTATAAAGGCGTCGCGCCGGAGGAAATCCTGCAGGACGACACCGGCAGCTATATCTTAACAGGCGAAACCAAGACAGGGAGGGACGAAGCGTGACATACGATTTAATTGTAGTAGGCGGCGGTCCTGCCGGTCTGGCGGCTGCGCTGGCAGCCCATGAAAAGGGGCTGGAAAACATTTTAATCATCGAGCGTGATAAGGAGCTCGGCGGTATCTTAAACCAGTGTATCCACAATGGTTTCGGGCTCCACACGTTTAAGGAGGAGCTCACCGGTCCGGAGTATGCTCTTAAGGCAGAAAGGGAAGCGGAGGAAGCCGGTGCTGAACTGCGCACAGGACATCACGTGGTGGCCATCAGACCAAGCAGTGACGGGGACGGTGCGAATTGCAGGACCGAATTTGAAGTGGAAACGGTCAGCAAGGACGGCCTCGAGCAGATGAAAGCAGGCGCAGTTATCCTCGCTACCGGTTGCCGCGAGAGAACGAGAGGTGCAATAGCGATTCCGGGCTCAAGACCTGCAGGGGTTTTCACTGCAGGCGTCATCCAGAATTTCGTGAACATAAGAAACATCATGCCCGGCAAAAGAGTCGTCATCTTCGGATCGGGCGATGTCGGTATGATCATGGCCAGGCGCATGAGCCTCGAGGGGGCCGAAGTCAAGGCCGTTATAGAGATTCTGCCGGAGCCTGCGGGATTATCCAGAAACGTCAGCCAGTGTCTATACGATTACGGAATCCCGATCCACTGCAGCCACACGGTCTCCAGGATCATCGGCAAGCAAAAGCTTGAAGCCGTCGAGATCTCCCCATTGGATGAAGATATGCGTCCGGTGAAAGGAAAAACGCAGATGGGGCATCAAAGGGAAAGTTATGCGCCCCCTACTCCACAGAAATAGTTTCCCCTTTGGAGAGGATAAACACGCCATACTGTCCGTTTTGCTTGGCAAATCTGAGGGCTGGAATCAAGGAATCTTCAGGGAAGAGGTGGGTGCTGTCGAAATAGTATAGGCTATCATCACTATTGAACCAACCGCCTACGATGCCATCATGACGCAAGGCATGGCGGACCACCTTACGGAGCTGCTTGTGCGAATGGCTGTTCTGCGTCTTTGCATAGGCGACGGAGATGCCCACAGTCGGCTCTGTCATGCTGCTGATGTCAAGCGTGAAACCATCTGGACGGTCTTGACTGAATAGCCATATCCTATCAGCAAGTGCAGAAATGCTCTGTCCTGCATAGCGACTACTGGAGCAAGAAGAGCAAAGCGCTATGCTGCAGATAGTCAGAATCGCTATTAAAACCTTCTTTACCATAGCCTGTTCATTTTATCTTCAAGGAAACCAAAAAGTGACATTGGACCTGAATCATTTAAGTTCGAAAAAGAAGAAGTCCGTCCAGCCGGTATTCTCGGCATAGAGATGCTGCTTGCCACGGTACTCGAAACCCAAGCGCTCATAGAGACGATGGGCTGGCGTGT
Organism: uncultured Clostridia bacterium; assembly: GCA_937915775.1. Taxonomy (GTDB): domain Bacteria; phylum Bacillota; class Clostridia; order Oscillospirales; family Acutalibacteraceae; genus Eubacterium_R. The sequence goes on from CALGGQ010000034.1 coordinate 6,309, forward strand.
TGGAGGCAAGGGCATCGAGACGAATGCTCTTCTTCCCTGCTGAAGTGGCAAGGCGTATTGACCTCATAGACCATCTCTGAGCCTATGCCCTTACCTTGACAATCAGGACTCACGGCCAGGATATGGAGCACAGCCACCTCATCGTCGGCCAACTGCTGCCTCCACTCTATGGCGTGGTATTCCTCGCCTTGGCACATCGTGAGAGCCATAGTGCCTACTATCACCCCATGCTCCCGCAGAGATACATGCTTCCCTCATCTATATAGGCCCTGATGCCTTCGGCTGTAGGGTGCTTACCTTTGCTCCATCAGGCAAAAACAGCTATATCATGCGTGCGTTCTATCACATCATCGTAGAAAGCGATAATAGCGTCAAAATCGTTTGTTGTTGCTTTTTGCAGTTTCATACTATAATCTTTTTA
>CALGGQ010000035.1 GCA_937915775.1 uncultured Clostridia bacterium
GTGATTATTTTGCTTTATATCGTTTGCCGGAGGCGCTTTCGCACAGCCCTTTCAGCTCCAGCAGCGTTAAGGCAGCCGCCGCCTTATGCGCCGGCAGACCGCACTTTTGTATAATTTCCTCTATCCCGCACAGCTCGGCAGTAAGCGCCTGATAGACGCTTTTTTCGTCGCCGGTCAGCGCCATCGCCTTTTCCTCATTGATCAGGCGCTGTTTGCGCTCCTTGGGCACCTCATCAAAGGTGAGCTGCTCTTTTTTCTCAGCGTTCGCGCTGTCGGGCGTTTCCGCCAGCTCGCGCAGGGTTTTGGCTTTTGACAAATCGAGCGTTGCATACTGCGCAGCATATCGTTCCACCAGCACCAGCGGCGAGGTAGCAACCGTCGCACCGTCGTCAATCAGCTTGTTCGTGCCGTAGAAGTTATAATCCAACAGTGAGGCGGGAACGGCAAACACGTCCTTTCCCTGCTCCAGCGCGTGCTGCGCGGTAATGGTAGAACCGCTTTTCACACCGGCTTCCACCACCAGCACACCGTCGGACAGTGCGCTGATAAGACGGTTGCGCAGCGGAAAGGTGTTGCGCGTTGCCTGCGTATACGGCGGGTATTCCGTTATCAGAGCGCCGCCGTTCTTTACAATGCTTTCGCGCAGCTCCAGATTGGCGCGCAGATAATCCGTGCCGAGCCCGCAGCCAAGCACGGCATATGTCTTAGCACCCGCTGCCATAGCGCCTCTGTGCGCTGCAGCGTCCACACCGAGCGCCCCGCCGCTGACAACGGCAGCGCCGCAGAGAGAAACGCCCTTTGCCATCAGCTGAGCTACCTTCACGGCATACGGAGACGCCTTGCGCGTTCCGACAATGGCGATGACCGCCGTCGCATCAAAATCAATCAGCCGTCCTTCACAGTACAGCACGGCGGGCGGATTCACAATCTGCCGCAGCTTTTCGGGATAGCGCGCATCGTCAAAACCAATCAGCTGCCAGCCGTTTTGCTGACAGACGGCAACGGTCTTTTTCGTGTCCTCTAACGAGTATTTCGCCAGTCGGTCCAGCTGCTTCGGCGTGAGCGCCGGGCTCATGCGCCACTGCATAATGTTGCTGTGATACAGCTCCTCGACAGAACCGAAATCCTCCAGAATATGTTTAAACTGTACGCCCTCGCCGAGGCACTGCTGCAGCCAGAGCCAATATCTGATATCCGTCATCGCACCCTCAGCATTTCCCACATCGTGATGGCGGAGGCAACGGAAGCATTCAGGCTTTCCGCCCTGCCGCGCATTGGAATGGTAATCCGTGCGTCGCACACGTCCAGTACCGCCTGCTCCACGCCGTTCGCCTCGTTGCCGATGACGCAGACCGACGGGTGCGCAAAATCGACCTCGCTGATGCTCACCGCCGCCTCATCCGGCACGGTGGCATAAAGGCGATACTGCGGTTTTAACGTCAGCAGCGTTTCCGTCAAATTGTCAGTCGTGACAAGGTTGACGCGCAGCACGCCGCCCATGGAGGCACGAAGCGCTTTCGGATGGAATACATCACAGCCGCGGTACACCAGCAGCGTATTGATACCCAGCGCTTCCGCCGTACGGATAACGGCACCGAGATTTGCCGGGTCCTGCACGTTATCCAGCGCAAGCACCTTCTCACCGCGGACGACGGTTTCTTCGTTCTTGGTTTCGCACACGGCGAAAACACCCTGCGAATTTTCCGTATCGCTCAGCTTTTCGGCAACCTCGTCGCTAATGAGATAAGCGCGTTCGGCAGCCTTTACCAGCGCCTCGGCGCGCACACCGAGCTTTTCATAGGCTCTGTCCGTCAGCAGCAGCGTGTGCAGCGTATAAACAGAATTAAGGACATCCAGGCAAAGCCTTGCACCTTCGAGCACAAACAGTCCTGCCTGCGCTCTTTCCCGCGAAGATGCTATCAGCCTTTTGGTGTCCTTAATCAGTTGATTTTGTTTGCTTGTGATTCTTTCCATACACATCTCCGCCGTGCAAAAATTCGGGCATACGCCCCGTTTCGTTTAAAATAAATCACAGTTGGTATTTATATTATTTATATATTATACATTATATTGTAAAAATTTCAATAGCGAAATTTAAAATATTTTATCAAAAAACGGCGGATTGCTCCGCCGTTAAAAAAGATGTTATTTTACGGATTGAGGCACACGCCATCTTTGTCAAACTGATACGTTTTACCGTCGATTATCTTGCTGGTGTTTGCCAGCATAACGCCACCGTCAAGATAATACCAGTTACCCGCATCCTTCAGCCAGCCAGTCTGCATCACGCCTTTTTTGCTGAAGTAATACCACTTTTTGCTGATCTTCTGCCAGCCGGTTACCTTGTTGCCGTTGGCGTCATAGTAATACCATTTGCCGCTCTGCTTCCGCCAGCCCTTGTAGATAATCTTAAAGGTCAGTTTTTTTGTGCCCTTATACCTGCCCTTGAATTTAACGGTAGCAGTTGCTTTGCCAACCTTCTTATTGTTTTTATAGGTGACGGTGTAATACTTTTTGCTGATCGTTTTACCCTTGGCGTCCTTTACCGTTATCTTCGGCTTCACTGCCTTGCCAGTATAAGCGTATTTCTTTTTGGTAAGCTTAATCGTCTTGGGACGGTAAATCGTGGTTTTGGTTACCTCACCGCAGACGGAACATTTTTGAACGAGCTTGCCATTCTTTTTCAGAGTTGCTTTTGTAGTAGTGGTCTGATAGTGATGATTAAAGACAAATTTGGCGTTTGTTAATTCTGTATTGCTGACTATTTCAGTTTCGTCTTCTGCACAGCCATCGCCATCGAATTCAAATATATCTTCAGAGAATTCTGATTCGAATTCATAGTTCTCATATGAGAATGCACTAACATTAACAAGAACGTTTTCCCATTGCTCTTTGTTTGCATGAAAGTAAACCGTTTTTAAATCAGTATACGAGAATGCACATAAACCAATGCTTTTTATATCTCCAAAAAGAGATAATTGTTTCAAATTACGGCACTTCCAAAATGACATTTCATTAATATACTCAACGCTTTGCGGAATGTCAATCTGTTGAAGTGGGTTATGAGCAAATGCAAAGGCTGCAATTGTTTTTGTACCGGGTGAAATAGTGTATTGCTCTTTATCATATGTTGCCTTTATTAAGTGGTTGCCGACATAAAGAATTCCGTCCACCCAATTATTCTCATCGTTATAGTATGGTGTATGTGTGAACACATCTGCGCCGATATGCTGTATACCATCGTGTAGAGTAATGCTTTCCAGTCCACTGTAGAAAAATGCGCCCTCGCCCAGCGAGGTCACACTGTTGGGAATGGTAATCTCGTTTAAATTTTCGCAGTGTAAAAAAGACCAATTGCCGACACTTGTTATGTGTTTGCCAATAATGACTTTTTTAATATAAGGATTACAGGCGAACGGCGAAGCAAAATCAGGAGGGGCATCTTCATCATCATCTGAATCAATATTCCAACCACTGTGAGCGTCATATTCATCCACATAATAATTATCCATATCGCCTTCACCGCTTATGGTGAGGGTGCCAGTAGATTTATCAAAGGAATACGTTGCGTTTTCACCGCATTGACCAACGGTAAGCTCATATTTTGCAAATACCGTCAAATTCAGTCCAGCCGTAATGCTCATCAGCATTACGAGAGATAGTAATACATTTATGATTTTTTTCATTTTATCTTTTCCCCATTATGAGTGACGGATCAATTTATGGATTTAAGCATGCGCCGCTCTTGTTAAAGCGGTAAGTCTTTTTGCCGATTTTCTGTCTTGTGTTGGCGAGCATTGCGCCGGATTTGTTAAAATAATACCACTTTCCGCCGCTCTTGAGCCAGCCGGTTACCATTGCGCCGGACTTCTTAAAATAGTACCATTTTTTGCCGATTTTTTTCCAACCGGTCACCATTGCGCCGGATTTCTTAAAATAATACCATTTTTTGCTGATTTTCTGCCAGCCGGTTACCATCGCGCCGGATTTCTTAAAATAGTACCACTTTTTCCCGACCTTTTGCCAGTTGGTAAGCATATAACCGTAATCTTCATTGAAATAGTACCACTTTTTGCCAATCTTTTTCCAGCCTAAAACCGCATATCCGTCGTTGTCAAAATACATCCACGCCTTTTTGCCGGCTTCCTCAAATTCCACATTCGGATAAATATATTGCCAGCCGCGCAAGTCTGAAGGCACAGGCGTATCAACCTCTTCTTCCTCAGGATCCTCCGGTTGCGGGTCCTCGGTTTCCTCGTTCTTATCGTCCGTGCAATGAACCGTAACGCTGCCGTTTTTCAGCAATGTGGGTAAAGCATAGGTGGGATAATCATATTCATCGGATATTTTAACAGCGTTCCACTGCTGTTTTGTTCCGCCGAAATAGATATCGGTTAAAGCAGCTGAGCCAAGTCCGTCTCCTTCAATTTTGGTAATAGACGAAGGCAGATATAATGTCTGTAAGTTTTCCTCTGCCCAAAGTACACCCCAACCGATTTCTTTCAACTGTGTCTGGCTTAAATCGATAACAGTCAATGAGGATAACCAGCAAAGGCCATAATCATCAACGGTTTTAAGACTTGACGGGAAATTGATTTCCGTCAGGTTTTCGCATTCGCGTATGCCGTTGTAGCCGATATATGTTAATGACTCCGGTAAACTAATTTTTGTAGCGGTGCAACAATAAAATAAAGACGAGCCAATGCCGGTAATTCCGTCTTCTACCACAACGGATTTAATTTTTTTGTTATTTTCTTTGCAGAACGGTGTGTCAGAAGAAAAATTTTCATAATCGTAGGTGTTACCGTAACCCGAAAGCGTCAACTCGCCGGTTTTGCTGTTGAACGACCACGTAACATTGTCGCCGCATTCGCCGCTGGTAGCAGCGAATGCCGTCAGGTTTAATCCTGCTGTGATGCTTAGCAGCATCGTAATGGATAAAAGTAAACTAATTAATTTTTTCATTTTCAAAATCCTTTCTTTTTAATTATGCAATCCAAACACCGTTTTTATCAAAGGTGTATTCCTTGCCGTCAATGTATTCTGTTCCGGTTATCATTGCGCCGCGTTCTGAATAATAGTAGTTTTCCGGGTCGAAATAATACCACTTGCCACCGAGCTTTTTCCAGCCAATAAAGCAAACGCCGTTTTTGTTTGTGTCGACGCTCAAAAATTACAGAAGCCCGAAATTGAAACTATATCGTCAGTGTTTTCGTTCTCGTCTCACAACAAAGATAAAGTTCATATCATCGCAACTCATCTCGACAAACTTAACGATCCTAAAGAAGATTGGTTAGATCAATACTCTTACATGCAAAATCAATTAATCGGTAAAGCGTTCTTTGATAACGTCGAAATGGCAAGCAAAAATATTATGCCCTCAGCAGCTTACGTGTATAACATTTGCAGGGATAACGAAAAATTTTCGCCGAAAGAAGCTATGGGGTTAATGAGGTTCGGAATGGCTTTCGGAGTGATTCCTCAATCTGAAGATTATGATGAAATGTTCTTTGAAGGTTTGAGAAATATATCGGAACGCAGGGAAGACCTTATGAAACTCTCTAACATCTAGATCGGAAGAGCGTCGTGT
>CALGGQ010000036.1 GCA_937915775.1 uncultured Clostridia bacterium
TTAAAAATCAAGATGGGGTGTTAGTTTTTAAGCGTAGCCGAGGCCGCAGTGAAGCCCCGGTTTTTTGGGAGTTGCCCACCGGCAAGATTAAATTCGGCGAACAGCCCGAAGAAGCCATGGCCCGCTCACTCACCGAGTATACCGGCCTGATCGCTTCTGCCGTCAGATTGAAAGATGTAATCACCTTTCTTGCTCCCGAAGGCTCTAGCCAACTCAACAACCTATACATTGTTTATGAACTTAGTATAGAGGGCGACATCAAGCCCGCCACACTGCGTAATGTCACTTTCGGACTGCTGGCACTGGACGGCATCGTTGGCTGTTGCCTGATACCTTATGGCGGATGGTGGCTGCTGCCGGTGGGCATCATCATCGCCGTTGGGGCGTTCGCCTATAGTGCGGGTCCTTATCCCTTGTCCTACCACGGACTGGGCGAATTGATGGTGTTCATCTTCTTTGGTGTGGTTCCCGTGAACCTGACCTATTATGTGATGGCGCAGCGTTTTGACCCCTTGGTATTCCTGTTTTCCGTCACCATCGGTCTGATGGGTGTCAACGTGCTGCTGGTCAACAACTACCGAGACGTGGAGGATGACCGCGTTGCGGGCAAACGCACATCGGTGGTCATCTTCGGGCGCAAACCCGCTGCTCTCGCCTACCTCATCAACGGATATGGCGGCATAGCGGTTTTGGCGGTGCTGTGGGTGATGATTTTGTGGGGGCGTGTCATGCCACTGTGGACGCTCTCCATTCCCGCGTTGTATCTGGTGCTGCACACCGTCACATGGCACAAACTCACCCACAGTGACGGCAAAGCACTGAATCCCCTGTTGGGAGGCACAGCCCGCAATATGCTCATCTTCACCCTATTATTAACCATCACATTCATCATCTACGCATAATGGCATTGATTGACGACATCCGCGCCCTGCGCATCGCAGACTTTGACTACCCATTGCCCGACGAGCGCATCGCCAAGCATCCTCTCGCGCAGCGCGAGTTGTGCAAACTCTTATATTATAATAAAGGTGGAGTCATCCAGGAGAAGAAGTTCCTGGATGTGCCTGTGCTGCTGCCTGAACACACGACACTCATTTATAATAATACGCGCGTAATCAATGCACGGCTGCGTTTCCGCAAAGAGACGGGTTCAACAATAGAGATTTTTTGCCTGGAGCCGGTGCGGCCTCGCGATTACGAGCAGATTTTCCAGACCACGGGCCACTGCGTGTGGCAGTGCCTGGTTGGAAACAGCAAACGCTGGAAACAGGGGGCATTGACCCAAACCGTCACCATTGAGGGCCACGAGGTCACTCTTGCGGCAACACGCGGCGAGCAGATTACCATTATCTTTATCAACAATGCGATTTATGGCATGACCGGCGGACAGATGGCACCGACATCCCTTCCGGGACAGGTGACACAGACATCCCCGTATGGCCGTGATCCGAAACTTTGCGGATACCCGGTCAAGATCTGTGAGATGTTGTCGGAACTGGAAGGCCCTGAATATCTGGAAAGAGTTACCGTCAACAATGTCAGAAATGTACGCAATGCAAAGAAAGCAATCAAAAAAGCATTCCAGAACCAGATTGACGGAAAGGGATTCTCTTTGATCGAAGTTATCAGCTCCTGTCCGACCAACTGGGGCATGACACCTGCGAAGGCACTGGAGTGGGTGGAAGAGAAGATGATTCCTTACTATCCGCTCGGCGTGTATAAGGATAAGACAGCAGAGGAGGGCGAATAAATGACCAGTAAGATTTTAATCGCCGGCTTCGGCGGTCAGGGTATTCTGTTTGCCGGCAAGGTGCTGGCTTACAAAGGTCTGGTGGAGAATAAGCAGCTCAGCTGGCTTCCGTCCTACGGGCCGGAAATGCGCGGCGGTACCGCAAACTGTAACGTCATCATCAGCGATGAGCCTGTCGGCTCGCCCATCGTGGATACCCCCGATGTGCTGATTGTGATGAATTTGCCCTCGCTTGATAAATATGAAAACGCAGCGGAAAAGGGCGCCAAAATCTTTGTGGATTCCACGCTGATTGCGCGCAAGGTGGAGCGTGAGGACGTGGATACCTTCTATATCCCCGCCACCAAGATGGCGCAGGAGCTCGGCGTTCCCACCCTTGCCAATATGATTATGCTCGGCAAGGTGATTAAGGAGACCGGCGTGGTTTCCTTTGAAGGGATGGAGGACGCGCTTAAAAAGGTTGTTTCGGCAAGAAAGGCAAACCTGATAGACGTCAACCTCAAAGCCATCAAGGCAGGTTACGATTATTAATGCGGAATTCGGAAATAACAAAACGGGCAGCGATGCTGCCCGTTTTTTGCATCTTCCGCTCCGTGTAGAACATAAGGCAACTGACAAATCAGGATTTGCCGGGCAGAGCCCGAGTGGTCAGTGTCCAGTGGTCAGTGGTCAGTTATAGGTCGCTTCGCTCCGATTATAATCGGGTGCGGGTGTCCCGCCCAACAACTGGTCACTAGCCACTGGTCACTGGTCACTATCTCGGCAAATTCTAATTTCTCAAAGAAAACTATTGAAATATAGGGCGGGTGTCTAATATAATAGAGAAAAGAAGAAAAAGGGTGAGGGGTATGAAACAGTTTCTCATAGTCGTGGATATGCAAAAGGATTTTGTGGACGGTGCGCTCGGTACGGCAGAAGCGGTGGCAATCGTGCCGGCTGCGGCGGAGGAAATCCGCTCCTTTGACGGCGAGGTATTTGCCACGTTTGACACGCATTTTGAAAACTATCTTTCCACGGCGGAGGGCAGAAAGCTGCCCGTTGTGCACTGCGTGAAGGATACCGAAGGCTGGCAGCTGAACGGCGAAATTGCCGCGGCGCTGCAGGAAAAGGGCTTTACCCCCGTCATCAAATACACCTTCGGCAGCACGGCGCTGCCGCAGTTGCTGCAGGAGCGCGCCGGCGGCGAGAAATTTTCCGTCGAGCTCATCGGGCTTTGTACGGATATCTGCGTGGTGTCCAACGCGCTGCTGTTAAAAGCGCATTTTCCGGAGCTGCCGATTGCCGTAAAGGAAAGCTGCTGTGCGGGCGTGACGCCTGCGCTGCACGAGGCGGCGCTCGCTACCATGAAGAGCTGCCAGATTGACATTATCTGAGGAGAAAATTATGGAGAAAAAACCGTTTCAGCTCGGCATCATCGTCGGCAGGTTTCAGACCCTGCATACCGGGCATGAGCTGATGATTGATAAGGCGCTTGCGCTGTGCGAGCAGGTCGGCGTGATGATTGGCTCCTCGCAGGAGGCAAGAACGCTGAAAAACCCCTTTTCCTATGAGGAGCGCCGAGAAATGCTGCAAACCGTATACGGCGACGCGCTGACCATTTTTCCGCTGCCCGATATCGGCGTCGGCAACAACTGCGCCTGGGGCGAGTATGTTTTAAACAAGGTAAAGGAATGCTTCGGCATGTTGCCCGATTTGCTGGTGTCCGGCAAGGAATCGCGCCGCAGCAGCTGGCTTGACAACGAGGAAGGGCATAACGTATCGGAGCTCTATGTTCCGAAAAGCATTGAGATTTCCGCTACCGAAATGCGCGAATACTTTATTCGCGATGACAGGGAAACGTGGCAGAGCTTTACCGACGAAAAACTGTGGGAGCGCTACGACGAGATGCGTGAAATCGTTCTGTCCGTCAAGGATAATCTGTTTACTGATAGTATTTAAGGAGTTTGCTGTGAAATTGGAGCCGATAGTGGTATCCCTGCTGGATACCGATTTATACAAATTTAATATGGACCAGGTCATCTTCCACAAACATACCGACCTGTGCGGCGAATACCATTTCAAGTGCCGCAACAGCGACGTAGTGTTCACTAAGGAGATGTTTGACGAAATCAATGCACAGATTGACCATCTCTGCACCCTGCGTTTCAAAAAAGAGGAGCTGGATTATCTCCGCTCCATCCGCTTTATCAAAAATGACTATGTGGAATTTTTGCGGTTGTGGTACCCGATTCGCGAGTATGTCACCACCTCGCTGAGTGACAGCGGCGAGCTGACCGTAGTTGTCAAAGGTCCTCTGTTTTCCGCGATGCAGTTTGAAATCTTTCTGCTGGAAATTATCAACGAGGTCTACTTCCGTTTTCAGTACGATTATGCGGTGCTGCGTGCCTCCGCTGAGGAGAAACTGGAGCAGAAAATCCGCGATTTCAACTCCGGCAGGTATACGTTCAGCTTTGCGGAATTCGGCTGCCGCAGAAGGCTTTCGCGCGAATGGGAGGATGTCGTCGTCCGTCGGCTGGCGCAGGAGACGAAGAACTGCGTCGGCACCTCCAACGTCTACCTTGCGATGAAGTATCACCTGACGCCTATCGGCACGTATGCCCACGAATTTGTGCAGATGTACCAGGGCATTGATTCCATTCCGCTTGCCTACACGAACCACTATGCGATGCGCGACTGGTATAATGAGTACGACGGCGATAACGGCACGGCGCTGACCGATACGATTACCACCGATTTGTTCCTGCTCGATTTCAATCGCTCAATGGTGAATAACTATACGGGCGTGCGCCATGACAGCGGCGACCCGTACGAATGGGGCGAAAAGCTGATTCGCCACTACGAAAAGTACGGCGTTGACCCCAAGAGCAAGCTGCTGCTGTTCAGCGACGGGCTGGATTTTGACCGCGCGCAGGCGCTGTACGACTGTTTCAAGGACAGAACGAAGGTCTCCTTCGGCATCGGCACCTTCTGCAGTAACGATACCTGCGAACAGGCGCTGAATATCGTCATTAAGCTGCAGTACGTCAACGATCGCCCCGTTGCCAAGCTGTCCGATACGCCGGGCAAGGCGATGTGCCCCGATGAAAGCTATCTGGAATACCTGAAAAATTCCGTTGCCTTCCGTCTGAACCGCGAGCGTTAATGGCACAGTTTGACAAATATTTTAAAATCAGTATACTAAAGGTAACAGAGAAAATACGGAAAGGATGCTTTTTATGATTACCAATCACAATATCGTATTAACCGGCGCTTCCAGCGGTATCGGCTTTGAGGTGCTCAAGCTGCTCGTCAAGGGCGACGGCAATAAAATTCTTGCACCGGCGCTTGACGCGGAGGAAAAGCTCGCAGGCTTTGCCGAAAACGTCATTCCGATGAATGTGGATATCGGCTCCAAGGAGGGTGTGGACGCTATTTTTGACAGAGCAAACGAGGTGTTTGACGGCGCTAAGATTGACCTGTTTTACGCCAACGCCGGCTTCCCGTATTACGAGGCGTTTGAATATGTCAACTGGGAGAGAATTGAACGTATTTTTGAAGTCAACACCGTATCCCCGATTTATACCTATGCCAAGTACCGCGAGCACCTTGCCGGCAGACCCGGCAAACTGGCGTTCACTATCTCCGCTATCGGCAAGATGGCAATGCCCGGCTACGCGCTTTACAGCGCCAGCAAGTTTGGCTTGCAGGGCTTCCAGGAAGCTATCCGCGTGGAAAAGGATAAGAATTTACAGTTTACCTGCCTGTATCCCGTGGCGACCGACACCAATTTCTTCAAGGTGGCCGCAGACGGCGAGCCCTTTGAAAAGCCGTTTCCCGTGCAGCAGCCGGATATCGTGGCGCGCAAGATGGTGGCAGGCATTGAAAAGGGTAAAAAGTCAGTTTCCCCCTGCTTCCTGTTTGACGTTTCCAAGGTGCTGATGGCGGTTTGCCCGCCCGTCAGAACGGTTTACTGGTATCTGGAGCACAACAAGCTCCTCCGCTTTAAGAAAAAGTTAGAGGAAATGAACAAATAATTATATACTTGTGAACCTAGCACACAGCTCTGCTGTGTGCTTTATATATTGACTATTTTTAATACTGATGATAAAAATGTTTGGCGACAGTTGGAGTTATGTGTTTTTTGTGCGTAGCTACGGCTGCGCACTTTTTCTTGCATTTCGACGCGATTTTCTTGCGTTTCGTTATTTTGAAAGATTTTTGCTTGGCAAAAATGTATGATATGCTTGGGTGATAATATGAAAAGAGTATTCGCAATTATTCTGGCGATTTCCATTGCGTTATGTATCGGCATAACGGTCAACAATATAACGCTGAAAAACGACGCCTACCAGTTCGTCGAGGAATTAAAAGCGCTTGACGGCGAAGTGGAGAATCGCTTAATTGTTGGCGCTGATAAACAAATTGATTATCTCAATGCGGACAGTGCTGCAACGGGGATTGAGGGGCTTTATGTCCTTCAGTTCCCCGATGCTGTTTCTGCAAAAACCGCCTATGAATACTATGATGCATTACCTTATGTAAGATATGTGGAATACGATAGTGTTTGCGAGGATTCCTTCTGTTCCACCGAAGGCGGATATGATTTTACACCAAACTGTCCCAGCACAGTAACCTCCAACATCGATGATGCTATTAAACTGATACACAAAGTAAAGGGCGACGATTTGCCTGAAATCCGCATCGGTATTTTGGACAGTGGTATCAAAAGAACATCTGTTACAAATTCCCGCATTGACGGTGGAAACACGTTTTTAGAAGACTATAGTTCTGACGGCACACAGTTGGTTAATGGAAATGTAAATACCCAACATGGTACTTATGTGGCAGGAACGATTATCCAAAACACTCTTAAAAACATAAGAATATATTCGTACCAGGTTGTTAATTCAAACGGAAATGTCGTGTATTCTAACGTCCTTGCCTCTATATATTTAGCGGTAGAAGAACAATGCAAAATTATTAGTATGAGTTTTGGCTTAAATATTTTAAACAGTGATACCTTAAACGAGGCAATTAATTATGCAACACAACAAGGATGTATTTGTGTGGCTTCTGCCGGAAACGAGGGAACTACGGTTCAAGCATCGAACAATTATCCTGCACTGTGTGCAAATACTATTACCGTAGGAGCAACTGACAGCAATCGTCGACTGGCATCATACACAAATTATGGTAATTTAATTGATATTTATGTGACCGGTTCAAGCCTGATAAGTTATAACTCTTATGGCCAGGAAATCGATTGGAGCGGAACCTCTGCTGCTGCACCGGTTATCAGCTCAATTTGTGCTTTACTTTCCGAAGTAAAAGCGGATATTACCGTTGATGAAATAAAGTCATTACTACTTGAAACCGGTATTCCTACAAATGAGGAGGAAATTACAGAAACGAATAGGTATATAGCCGATGCTTACGAATGTGTAAAATCACTGACAGAGCAAGAGCTTGAAAAAACGGATTTGCAGTTTGAACAGTCAGGCAGCACGATTACCTTCCATTCTGATGATGAAAATGCATTTGTGTACTATTTTAATCATTTAGGTGGAAGTATACAAATACCGTTTCGTGAAGAGGTCGGTATACGCGAATATCAAGGGGCTTTCGACGAGCCAATCAATTTGAACCGTTATGTTGTTATTGCCTGCGCTTATTCTCCCGGGAAAGCCAAAAGCAAAATCGAATTGCTGAAAGCACCGATATATAACTATGAATACGGTTATTTGATTAACGAAGCCAACGATACGCAGCAGTATAACAAGTTTTCCCGCTGTGAAATCGTTGATGAAACTGTGATGGTGGTTCCCGATACGATTAACGGTATTGAAGTGCAGGAAATAGGAGATTACTGTTATATGGGTAATCAGACGGTGGAAACCATCATCCTTCCCGACACCGTGAAGCAGATTGACGCGTATGCCTTTGCGAACTGCCCTAATCTTAAAAAGGTCATCGCGCCCGGTGTAGAGTATTGCGGCAGATACGCGTTTTATGACTGTCCAAACCTACACTATGTTGAAATGCCGCAGGTGACGCTCGCCAATACGGCAATGTTCAAGAACTGCACGAGTTTGTCCTGCCTTGACATAGGTGAGCTTAATACCGTTTGCAACCACGCCTTTAAGAATTGCAGCATTGATTTAACTGATACAGATCATCATTATGAAATCGTTGGATATGAATCGGTTGAAAACGATACATTGATTACGTTACGTTGCTCCAAATGCGGCGAGGAAATGCAAGTTAGCTTTATGGAGCATATCAATACGGATTATGATCCTTTGGATATGAACAACGACAATATCGTCAACGCCAAAGATTTGGCATATATCGTAAAACGTGCCTAAATAATCAATGGAATCGGTTAAATAAGCAAATAAAAGTGAAAGAGCAAGGTGCTTTTGCAGCTTGCTCTTTTCGTCTATCTTTATGACGGACGCCCCTGCGGTCGCCTTTTCTTTTTGCGTTTCAGTTTTCCGTATCCTCGGCAATGCGCTTTTTGTGGTGCTTAACGGTGAGCAGCAGCGGAACGAGGGTTAAGAGGATGACCGCCGCTCCGACGATAAAGATATTGCCGTTTGGGATATATTCCGTCTGACCGCTGACCTCATTGAGAAAGGTTTCGCCGCTGGTTTTCACAACCGCCTGACCGATTAGGGAGCCGCCAATCATCGGAATCAGCACGAAAAACAGAATCCAGATACCTTCAAACTGCCCCTTGGAATCCTTCGGATACAGCTGCTTTGCCCAGACCTTAGTCGTCTGCAGAATGCCGACGTAACCGACGCCGACCACGAAAATACCCAGCCAGATGCGCAGGTTAAAAATAGCACTTGCGTCCACCTGCTCCGCTTTAATCGGGAAGAGAATGAACAAGCCGATGATGTTGATAATGACAGCTGCGATGGAGATATACGGGTGCTTGTTTTTGTTGATGAGAACGCCGATGGGAATTGCGGTGAGCATCGCCAGCACCAGCGGTACGGCTTCGATAATGCCCATCATATCCGCCGTATAGCCGAGGTAGTAAATCAGATAGTTGCCGATATAGGCAAAATAGACGTTGAAGCCGATGAAGAAAATCGCCACGGCAACGTGTACGAGCACGAGCTCCTTCAGCGCAAAGAAGCGCTTGAAATTGAACACGCTGATAAACTGCTTCCAGAAGCTGCCCTGCTTGTTCGGGGTAACATCGTCGTTTTTGTTCAGCGTAAACATAGAAATGAAACCGAACACGATAACGAATACGCCCATGACGATGAACAGACGCATATAGTTGTCGTTTTCACCGACGAGCAGACCGCCCACCACTGTGCCGAGAATCGTGCCGAGCACAGGCTGTGTTGCCAGCGCTGCGCCGATCTGGCCGCGGTTTTTACTGGTCATCATATCATTCGTCCAGGTATTGAAGCCGGCGTCGTTACCCATCGAGCCGAAAAAGCTCATCACTGTGTCAGCAAGCACCACGCTGACGGCGAGCAGCAGGTACAAATCCTTGCTGATGAATTCCGTCAGCCCGAACGCAATGGTGAAAATGCCCCACAGCACATAGCCCCACGAAATGAAGGTGCGGCGCTTGCCGAGCCGGTCAGACCAGGTGCCGAAGAAGAAGGTGGCAAAGGTGGTCGCCGCCGCGGAGCAAATCAGCATGCCCGTGATGATGGACGGATCCTTGCCGATTTTGGCATAGACGAAGGTGTTAAACCACTGGTTTTCTATGTTCCAGCAAATCTGACCGGCGAGACCTAAGCCCCAAACCAGCAGCCACATACTGAAGCCGGAACGCTTCACTTTTTCAGACATTTATGACACTCCTTTATCGTTATTATCCTGTGAGGACGCTGTGTCCTCATGCTTGCTTTTTCGGGCAGCCAGCGCCAGCAAAAGCAGACCGAGAAGAACGGCTGCGGCAGCAATGAGTAAATTGCGTTTGGCGGCAGGCGGCAGAACCTCCCGGACGAGTATCTGCTCCTGCAGCGTAGCGGTTGACTGGCTCTCCTCTTCCGTGACGGCAGCGGCAACGGCAGTGCTTTCCTGTGCCGCCGCGCTTGTCGTGACGGGATTGGTCGGTACAAATTTGGTTGTTGTTTCTTTGACGGTGGTCGTCGCTTTGGCAGTGGTGACCGTTTCCGGAACAGTGGCGGTTGCTTCTGCTGCAGTCGTGCTTTCCGTTTGCGCCGATTCTTCGACATCAGGCTTTGTGGTGTAAAGATAGGCGGGTGTGAACTTCGTCGTCGGCGCCGTGGTCGCTTTCGTGGTTGCGGCAGCGGTTGCTTTGGCGGTGGCAGGCGGTCTGACGGTTGTTGTTTCTTTTGTTGTCTTTTCCGTCGTTGCCTTTGTCGGCTTTTCCGTTGTGGCTTTGGCAGCCTTCTCCGTCGTGGTGCGCTCCTGTTTCGTGGTAGTCGGTTTTTCTGTGGCAGTCGGCTTTTCGGTAGTGGGCAGTTCATAGTACAGCCCTTTTGTGATAATGTAATTATGCCCGTTGATGTAAAGCGTGATATCCGCCTCACAGGCGGCTGCTTTCCCGCGGTACTGCACGGCGGCAAGATAATTACCGCTATTCTCGTTCGGAAGGAAATGCTGTTTGACCTCAAACTGCTCGAATACCTCTTCGCTCATCTCGTCGCAGATGCCTTCGCTGCTGACGGAGAAGCGGTATTCATCGCCTTCAATCCGATAGTTAAAAACGATACGCACATCGTTTTCGTCACCCTCCATCGAGTCCTCAGATACGGCAAAATTGGTGTACAGGCACAGGCTTTCATCCGCATAATACCCGAACACACCGTTTAAGGTGTAACCGATGCTGTGACGCTCCAGCTCCTCATAGGTAACATTCGGATTATTGTGCCATTTTCCCGGCTCCAGGTAATCCTCGTTTATTGCAAAGGCTGTCGGTGAGCAGGTAAGCAGCAGCGCAGCGGCACAAATAAAAAAGAGCATAATTTTCCATAGCGGAAAACCCATTTTGCTCCTTTTGTACATACTATCACCTGACTTTTTTACTGCTTTCATTATATTGAATCCCGAAAAATATTGCAAGAACACAAGGGATATTGCAATAATTTGTCATATATTATATAATTAAAGCAGGTGATATTATGCATAAATTATCAAAACGAATCTATAAAAAGATGGTGCGGGCGCTTGCCAGGGTGCTGGACGAGGGCAGTATTCCGATGCCGAAGGGCGATGCGCCGCCCGAGCCGGACGAGGCTGCCAACCTGAACGTTATCCTGTGGGGCGACCCGCAAATCTCCTGCCTGTCGCCGCTGCGCGCTGCGAGGGTGACGGCAGCCTGCCGCGATATTCACAGGAGCCACGGTAAGTTTGACGCGCTCGTGATGCTCGGCGATATTACGGAATACGGTGCCTACTGCGAATATCAGATGGCGCGGAAGCTCGTGAACAGCATCGGCGATAAATGCGGCGCTGTCTTTGCCGTGCCGGGGAACCACGATATCCGCCTGCGGCGGTATCAGAAGCAGCGCCGCCGCTTCAACGCCTTTCTTTCAAGCCTGCAGGGCGGACGGTACGGGGCAGGAAAGCGCTATTATTTTGCCGATGATGTGAACGGTTACCGGTTTCTGATGATGGGCGCGGACCGCACGAAGTTTGAAGCGTCCTTCCTCAGCAGGGAACAGCTCAGCTGGCTGGATACGGAACTGAGCGCAGTCGAGCCGGGTAAGCCGGTATTCATTTTCAACCATCAGCCGCTGAAATATGCCCACGGGCTACCGATGACGTGGCTCGGCCACGGCAAATGGCGCGGCAGCGTCGGGCTGCAGTCCTACAAGCTGCGCGAGATTCTGGAGAAGCACGATAACGCTGTCTATATTACGGGGCACCTGCACTATGGCATCAGCCGCTATAACTATGAGGACTGCGGCAGCTTCCACGCCGTGTCCGTACCGACGGTGGGCGTGCTCAATCACGGCGATAACGACGCGCTTTCACAGGGAATGCTGATGCGCGTGTATGACGATAAAATTGTCTTTCAGGGCAGGAATTTCGGCGACGGCGCCTATACGGATAGCAATATTATCAACGCACAGTTTGAAATTCCGCTGAAAATCAATTGAAATCCTTTCTTTTATCGTTTATAATGAAAGTAATAAATCATAAGGAGTAAAGTTATGAGTGATAAGTCTAAACCGGCAGGCGCAAAAACGTATGTCGGTAAAAAAGAGCTGTGGATGTTTTCCATCGGCGGTATGGGGCAGGGCATGATTTATGCGATGATGTCCAGCTACATCAGCGACTATTATGTCAATATCCTGCATTTGCCGTTGATGTTCGTGCTGCTGCTGATGCTGCTGGCGCGTGTCTGGGACGCTATTAACGATCCGCTGATGGGCGTTATCGTTGATAAGCACACCACCAAATGGGGCAAGATGAAGCCGTATATCCTGTTCGCCGCAATTCCGATTGCGGTGCTGACCGTGATGATGTACCTCAGCCCTGACCTCGAAACCAGGCAGCTGATGGTTTACAGCGCAATCGTTTACGTTGCATGGGGTATGATTTATACGATGGCGGACGTTCCGTTCTGGAGCCTGCCGAATATCCTCACCCCGAATGCGGATGAGAGAAGCCATGTCGTTTCCTTTTCCAAAATCTGGAACAGCGTCGGCTCGGCACTGCCGGAAATTTTCTTCTTCGCTTCCGGTTTTCTGCTTCCGCTGGTTATCAGCACGACCGACCCCGAGGAATACAATAAGAAAAAGTACTTAATCATCGCCTGTACTGTCGTTGCTATCGGTATTGTACTGTACGTCAATTCCTATTTCCATATCAAGGAAAGAGTTGTACTTCCCGTCAAGAAGAAGCAGCCTGGCGAGCCTTCTCAGCTGACGCGTATTTTCAAGTGCAAGCCGCTGGTGCTGATTATCTTAATGGGCGTGCTTTCGAGCGGCAGATATATGGTACAGGCAGCGGCTATCCACGTTGCACGTTATGCGTTTTACATCGGACCAGACCTCACGGGTATGACGCTTGCCGAAAAAACAGCGGCGATTGACGCCTCCGTCGGTACGGTCAAGACGATTTTCCAGCTTTGTGCCGTTGTCGGTATGTTCGGCGCCACCATCTTTATGCCGAAGCTGATGCAGAAATTTGACTATAAAAAGCTGCTGATTTCCACCTGTCTTGCCGGCTTTGTCGCCAGCATCTTCACCACCTTAATCGGCTGGTTTACGAATAATCTCTATTTCTGCATTCCGTTCATTCTGATTCAGTGCATCCCGCTCGGCGTTATCAATACGCTTTCGATAGCGATGATTTACGACTGCCTTGACTATATGGAGCTCACAACGGGCAACAGGGACAATGCTATGGGCTCGGCGTGCCAGGGCTTTGTTAACAAGCTCGGCTCCGCGCTCTCAACCGTTGGTATCGTAGTAATGTATATGGCAATCGGTATGGAGCCCGACAAGATGCTCTCCTCAACCGCAATTATGGCTGCTACCGAGCTTCCGAGGTGGCAGAAC
>CALGGQ010000037.1 GCA_937915775.1 uncultured Clostridia bacterium
GCAGCAGCGGACGGCACTGTCGCCGCCCTTGCCGCCTGCCGCTACATCAATGAATTGTAAAAAAAGAAAGCCTCTGTTCGACTGACAGAGGCTTTCTTTATTAATTATACGAAATTGCGCTTTTGCAGTTCCTCCAGCAGCAGCGGCTGAATGAACGGATACGTCCAGTTATCAACAGGTTCATCGCACAGCACAACGGTTTCTATCTCGCTGTGCAGCTCCTTTTCAAACGCCGTAATCTCAGCATAGCAGAGCAGCCCGAAGGTCTCTCTGCCGTCAAAGTTATCCGGCACGGTAACGGAATAAAAGCAGACGGGCTGCAGCGTGTACGCCAGCGCACCCGTTTCCTCATATAGCTCACGGCGGGCGGTGTCAAGAATCGCCTCGCCCGGCTCGCGGTGCCCGCCCGGGAACTCGAGGGTATCCCTCTCCCGATGCTTGCAGAACACCCATTTGCCGCCTGCCTTCGCGGCAATCACCGCAAAGCGCAAAAGCGCGTCATCGGCAGTTTCATAAAACCTAACCTCTGTCACTTTGCACCCCTATTTCTTCACGCTCACTAAATAAATCCGCTTGTCGAACGCGCCGTTTTGCGCCTGTTTCTCCCGCTTTAAGGTCAGCAGCTTTTCAAAGTCGGCGCCTTGGTTTTTCGCCAGCGCTTCCACCACCTCTAAGATATCGGCAAGCTCCGTCAAATCCCTGCTTTGCAGGTATTCTCGTGTTTCCTCTTTCAGCTTTTTCTCCAGCGCTGCAGTATAGTCCTCATCGTTCAGAACGCGCGTTTTCGCCGTCTGTCCGTTTGCTTCAATGATGGCGGGGATGTTATCCCTCACCAGCTTGTGATACGGTATTGTCATCCAATCACCTCTCAAATCGCTCAATCGGATGGATAGCAGCATTGTTCAGCCCGACGGTAACGGAATAAAGCTCCTCGGTATGTATGCCCTCCGTCAGATAGTGTTCTAGACAATAACGGGCAGAGAGGGGCATATCCTTTTCCGCCAGCTCTTTCAGCTCAATCCACTGCAGGATTCCCTCGCTGCACTTCATCGAAAGCTTGGCGCTGTCTTTCAAATCGGCAAAGAAATAATAATTCATCCGCAGCTCATCGTCCGCCAGCCGCAGCGCGAGATACCGCAGGGAAAGGTGCTCCAAATCATCTTCATGCAGATCGGAAGAGCGTCGTGT
>CALGGQ010000038.1 GCA_937915775.1 uncultured Clostridia bacterium
TCTCGGGGGTAATCTTTTTCTCGCCGGAATCCATTGCATAAAGATAGGTAAATTCGCCGTTTTCCTGCGGGATAAAATAATAATCGTCGTAGCCGCTCTCCACCTTGCTGTAAACGTCATACAGCTTCTTCGGCAAGCCGGTGTGACCGTTCAGGGTAATCCGCGCATCCTTCGGCAAGGTCGGCTGCTTGCGAATCGTTACCTCTCTGCCGTACATATACACGGACGGGCAGCCGATAACATCTACCTGCTCATCGGAAAACCCGAGGTGCAGCAGATACTGCTTCGTCAGCTCGCCCCTGACGCCGATAGATTTCGAGTGCTTCAAAATTTCCGTGCAGAATTCACGCGCTGCATCGTCAAAGGGATAGGAAGCATCCGCATCCGGATTCACCTTGCCCTGAAAACCGACGCCGATAATAATTACAGGTATCGTCAGCTTCTTAACCAGCCGTGTCATACTTTTGAGCGAGCCGATAAAATTCTCACGGAACGCATTGGCGAGCGGCATCAAAAAGCAATCGTAGTTTTCATTGATATAATCTGCGTCCTTTTCAGACAGCGCCTTATAAGGCGTAATAGAAGCGCCCTCTACGGAAAGCAGACGGTTGACAGAATAGACAAACAGATAGTTGCCCATATTATTCCAGAAATGGTCGTTCTTGATGACGTCCATCGGAGTAAAATTTTGGTCCAGCGGCGCACAGGAGCGCATGATAAATTTCTTAGGATATGCCATAGGAATTCTCCCTTTCGGTTTATTATTAGTATTATACCATAATTAGTAATAGTTTTCAAACAATTATTGAATATTCGGACGTTATGTGATAAAATAGTAAAAAAATCGGAGGAAAACAGTATGAACATATGGCACGATATATCACCGAAACGCATAAAAAAAGACAGATTCTACGCCGTCATTGAAATTTCAAAGGGCGGCAAAAACAAGTACGAGCTGGATAAGGAAACCGGTATGCTAAAGCTCGACCGTGTACTTTTTACCTCTACCCACTATCCGGCTAACTACGGCTTTATTCCGCGCACCTATGCTGCGGACAAGGACCCGCTGGACGTGCTGGTACTGTGCAGCGAAATCATTCGTCCGATGACCATTGTGGAATGCGTTCCCATCGGCGTACTGATTATGGAGGACGGCGGCGCAAGGGACGAAAAGATTATCGCCGTTCCCGTCAACGACCCGAACTACAGCTTTTATCACAACATTGACCAGCTGCCGCCGCACCGTTTTGAAGAAATCAAGCATTTCTTTGAGGTGTACAAATCACTGGAGCACGACAAGAGCACCAGCGTAACAGAGGTTCAGCCGAGAGATGTTGCAGAGGAGATTATCCAGACCTGCATTGACTCTTACATACAAAACTTCCAGTTATAACGTCAATACAAAACAGGCATCCGCAGATGCCTGTTATTTTTTACTGTTCAGTTTCGGGCGTTTCGGCTACTTCTTCTGCAACTGTTTCTGCTTCGGCAGGCTCATCGGCAGGTGCTTCCTGCACCGCTGTGCCGTTCATCAGTGCCATAAAGGTTTCGCCGTTAATCTTCTCTTTATCCAGCAGCGTCTGCGCCACAAGCTCAAGTTTATCCAGATGCGCTTGAAGAATCGCTTCGGTCTTGCCGTATGCTTCACGCATCAGGCGCTCAATCTCCGCATCAATCTTGGCAGAGGTTTCATCACTGTAATTATTGACCTTTCCGTAATCTCTGCCAAGGAATACTTCGCCGTTTCCGTCATCATAGACAACGGGACCGACGGATTCGGACATACCGTACTTCGTGACCATATCGCGGCAGATTTCCGTTGCGCGCTGCAGGTCGTTGGAAGCGCCGGTAGAGATATCGCCGAGCACTAACGCCTCGGCAACACGTCCGCCAAAGAGCGAAATCAGGCTCTTTTCCATACTGAGCTTAGATTCAAAGTTCTCCTCCTGCGGTGTGTACCAGGTATAGCCGCCGGCACCGAGACCGCGCGGAATAATGGATACTTCCTTCACAGGATGATAATCCTCGATATAGAACGAGGTAACGGCGTGACCCGCCTCATGATACGCGGTCAGGCGCTTTGCTTTTTCGCTATATTTATGCGACTTTTTCTCGGTACCCATTTCCACACGGGAGGAAGCGTCAGCAATGTTCTGCGCGCTGATTGCCTTCTTGCCGTTACGGACCGCGAGAATGGCAGCCTCGTTCATCAGATTTTCAAGGTCGGCACCGGTAAAACCGATGGTATCCTTGGCAACCTCTTTCAAATCGACATCGGGACCGAGCGGTTTATTGCGGGAATGAACCTTGAGAATATCCTCTCTGCCCTTCGTATCGGGTCTGTTCACGGTAATCTGGCGGTCAAATCTGCCGGGGCGTAGCAAAGCAGGGTCAAGCACATCGGGACGGTTGGTAGCCGCAATCACGATAACGCCCGAATTCGTGCCGAAGCCGTCCATCTCAACCAGAAGCTGGTTCAGCGTCTGCTCACGCTCGTCGTTGCCGCCGCCCATACCGGTACCGCGGTGTCTGCCGACAGCGTCAATTTCATCAATAAAGACGATGGCAGGCGCTTTTTTCTTAGCCTGTTCAAACAAATCACGCACACGCGAGGCACCGACACCGACATACATCTCCACAAAATCGGAGCCCGAAATAGAGAGGAACGGCGCGCCTGCTTCACCGGCAACCGCCTTGGCAAGCAGCGTTTTACCGGTGCCCGGAGGGCCGACAAGCAGCACGCCCTTCGGAATTCTGGCACCGAGCTGCGTATAGCGTTCGGGCTGCTTTAAGAAATTAACCAGCTCCTCGAGCTCGTCTTTTTCCTCCTCACAGCCGGCGACATCTTCAAAGGTTTTGTCGCTGTCATCCGCACTGTTTTTCGTTTTAATCTTGCCGAAGCCGAGCGCACGGTTATTCTCGTTGCCGATGGTATTGCCCATTCGTCTGATAGCCCAGATAGACATCGCCACAATCAGCACGCCGAACAGCAGCGTCGGCAGCAGGCTCACCAGCCATGAGCTGCCTGCACCTTTCTTATAATTATACACAATCTGGTTGTCGGGATTGGCAGCGTTATACTCCTTCACGGAATCGCTGATATCGTCGATAAAATAGCCGACGCTCGGCACCGTATAGGTTTTCGGCGCATCCGTCTTTTTATCGCTGAACAGCTTATAGCGCAGCAAACCGCTGGATAAATCCAGCTCAAACTCGCTGACCTGATTGGTGGTAAACTGGCTCACAACCTCGGAATACTTGACATCTGCGCGCTTGTTCTGATTGGACATAAACAGCACTGCGCAAATGAGTAAAACCGGAATCAGAATATAAAAGATTGCCGCTTTCCAGTTCTGAGATAAATTTTTTCTCATTCTTCAAAGTCCTCCATAGAAATATGCACCGCATATACGGTTTTGGTGTTGCTGTCAAGCTTCACGCGCTCGTCAATCGCGTAGCCGACAACACCGATGACACCGCCCTCATCGCATAACACGGGCACCTTAAAGCGCTCATCCGGCAGTATCTGACATTCATTATATAATTTTTTCAGGGATTTGGTGCAGCCCCTGCCGGCGGGAGAAATGCTGTCTCCCTCCTGCCGCTTACGGGCGGTTACCTCACCCTGCAATTTGTCATAATCACAGAAGAATTCGTACTTCTCATCGTACATCTTACGAAATTGCTGATATTCTTCAAGCGGCATTACACGGCAGTGAAGATAAAACTGCGGTGCCAGCTCCTCGGGATTCGTGACCGTTATCAGCTTGAGTAAGACCGGGTTTGATTCGGCATAAAGATTGCCTTTTATCTGGTATCTTCCGCTGCGGTACACCAACTCATGCACCTCATTTAAATGTTTTTCATCCAGTGCAATACCGTGCTGCTGTGCCAGCCGCATAATCATTCTTTTGACAACAGGCGTCGGCGCCTGCTGCAATTTCTCGATACGCAAAACGGGTACCGAATAGCCAATCTCATGCTGGCGTTCATAGATATCCGTCATCGCGTCAACGACATCGGCGTCCTCACTGACGGACTGAATCATCCGATTGACCGCCTGCTCAAAGGAAGGATTGATTTCCAGAAATTTCGGCACGATTTCGTGGCGAATAAAATTGCGCGTATACTGCGTGTCAAAATTCGTTCTGTCAACGACATAGGGAATTCCCTCACCGTCGCAGAAGGCACGGATTTCTTCACTCGTGCATTCAATCAACGGGCGGATAATCTTTCCTCTGACGGGCGGAATACCGCACAGTCCGTGCGTTCCCGTGCCGCGTGCCATACGGAACAGCACCGTTTCCACATTATCCGAAAGGTTGTGCGCCGTTGCAATCTTATCGGCACCGAGACTCTCAAAAAACTCATAGCGCTTTTGACGGGAGTATTCCTCCACGCCCATACCGCTTTGCTTTGCTTCAAAAGGGGCGTCAATTTCAAGGCATTCAAACGGAATCTCATTTTCACGGCAAAAGGCTCTCACGAAATCCGTATCGAGCTTTGACTCTTCGCCGCGAATGCCGTGCTCCACGTTGGCGCAGATAATCTGCAGGTTCAGCGCTTCCTTGCGCGTCATCAGATAGGAAAGCAGCAGCATGGAATCCGCCCCGCCGGAAACGCCGACGCAGACGGTATCGCCCTCCTGCAGCATTTTGAATTTGAAAACGGTTTTGTCAATTTTATTAATAGTCATAGCCGCTGTCGATATCTACCGCTCTGAAGCGCGTGAACTCACTGTCAAATACCAGCGGAACCGTGCCGACGGAGCCGTGACGGTTTTTAGCGATAATCAGCTCCGTTTTGCTCTTATCGATATTCTCCTGCTCCTCCTCCGATTTTTCGCCGGCATAATAATCCTCACGGTAGAGGAACATCACGATATCGGCATCCTGCTCAATAGAGCCGGATTCACGCAAATCGGACAGCTGAGGACGGTGGTTCTTACCTCTGCCCTCCGTGCCACGCGATAACTGCGCGCAGCAGATGACGGGGATATTCAAATCCTTCGCCATCATCTTTAAATCCTTTGTGATTTTGGTGACCTCCTGCACACGGTTTTCCGTCTTTTCGGCAGACTGCACCAAGCCGAGATAGTCAATAATCACGCACTCCACATCGCGCTCCCGGCGGACAATCGCCTTCATTTCCGGTACGGTAATGGACGATACATCAGACAGATACAGCGGCGTATCATAAAACGAAGAAGCCGCGTTACCGAGGCGTACCCATTCATCATCATTGAGCTCGCCTGTTCTGAATTTCGTCGCCTCAATACCGGACTGAGAAGCGAGCAGACGCTCTGCAAGCTGGGCATTCGTCATCTCCAGCGAGAAGAAGATGCACTTCTTTTTCTGCGATACGGAAACGTTATGCGCAAGATTCAGCGCAAAGCTCGTTTTACCCATAGCAGGACGGGCGCCGATGAGAATTAAATCAGACTTATTGAGCCCCGTTAAGTATTTATCCAGCAGACCGAAGCCTGTCGGAATACCCTTGTAATCCTTAGCGTCCGCGCCGCTGAGCTTCTTCAGCTTATCATACACCTCGCCGAAGATGACCTCGCGCACGGATTTCGGGCGCTTGTCCGCATTGCCCTCACGCAAATCATAGAGATTCTGCTCCATACTCTCAATAAGGGTATCGGGATGAACACCGCCGCCGGCATTGTCGATTGCCTTTTGGGCAATACGAATCACCTCGCGCAGGTAAAAATTCTCGCGGACAATTTCGCAGTATTTTTTAACATTCGCCGTTGTGGGAACAATCTCCGCAAGCTGGAGTATGTAATCGCGGATAGCGACGCTGCCGGTGTAGCCGCTCCTGTCCATCGCATCGGCAACCGTGATATGGTCGATGGAGGAACCGGGTTGGTTATACAGCTGGCGCATGACCAGAAAAATCTGTTGATGCTCCGGCAGGTAGAAGGACTCCGGCTGCAAAATCTGCAGCGCGGTTTCCATACACTTCGGCTCCAGCAGAATACCGCCGAGCACGCTCTGCTCCGCTTCCCTGTTATACGGCATGATAACATTGTTATTCGCAGGCATTGTAATTACCTCGTTCGTTCATTTATGCTTCTGTTACGCTGACATAGACGGAGGCGGTAATGCTCGGATAAATCTTGATTTCCGCCTGAACGGTGCCGAACGCCTTCACATCCTCCATCACGATTTTGCGCTTATCAATTTCTTCACCGAAGGATTTTTTCAGCTCCTCGGCAACGTCCTTTGACGTTACGGAGCCGAACAGCTTGCCGTTCGCGCCTGCTTTTGCAGTGAGCTTCACGGTCTTACCGTCGAGCTTTTCCTTCACGAGATTGGCTGCCTTGATTTCCTCCTGCTTGTGGAATTCTTTCGCCTTTTCTTTGTTTTTGTATTCATTCATCGCTTTGGCATTGGCTTCCATCGCCAGTCCCTTCGGGAACAGGTAATTCCTGGCGTAGCCGTCGCTGGTATTGACAAGTTCACCCGCTTTGCCAAGCGATTTGACATCTGCTTTTAAAATGACTTTCATCTGACTGTCCTCCTATGTAACAGGCAGGTGCCTGTGTTATATTTCCATAAATATCGGCAGTATCATCGGTCTGCGCTTTGTCTTTTCGTACAGCAGCTTTGACAGCTCATCCTTGAGCTTTGTCTTGACGCTAATCCAGTCGCGGTAGCGCTTATCGTACTGTGAATTAATCACCTGATAGGCAAGGTCCTTCGCGCTCTGCATCAAATCCTCGTTCTCCTTAACGAAAACAAAGCCTCTTGAAACAATATCCGGACCGGACACAATGTAGCCCGTTGCGCTGTCAATAGCAGCAACAATCACAATAATACCGTCTTTGGAAAGGTGCTTTCTGTCACTCAACACAACGTTGCCGACATCGCCGACACCGTAACCGTCCACATACACCTCGCCCGCCTGTACGTCAGCAAGCTGCTTCATTCCGTCCTCAGACAGTTCGATACAGTTGCCGATATCGCCGATAAAGACATGATCACTCGGTATGCCCATAGCCTCTGCCAGCGAAGCGTGCTTGACAAGGTGCTTCTGCTCGCCGTGAACAGGGATAAAGAACTTGGGCTTCACAAGCCCTATCATCAGCTTTAAATCCTGCTGACAGGCATGGCCGGAGACATGCACATCGTACATATTTTCATAGATGACCTCAACGCCCTGCTTCATCAGCGCGTTGACGACATTGCTCACCATCTTTTCGTTGCCGGGTATCGGCGTTGCCGAAATGATAACGTAATCATTCGGCGTCATCTGCACCTTGCGGTGCTCGCCCATCGCCATTTTCGTCAAAGCGGACATCGGCTCGCCCTGGCTGCCGGTGGTGAAAATCAGCA
>CALGGQ010000039.1 GCA_937915775.1 uncultured Clostridia bacterium
CCAACCGATGAGGATGACCATGACGTTCATCGGAATGTAATCGCAGTACAGGGAGTACTTATAACGTCCGAATTTCGGAATCAGCTTCTTACGCCAGAAGATGTTACGCGCGCCCTTCCAGCCGCTGTTCAGAATGAAGGTGCCCAAAATCTTGATGGACGATGCCGCCGAAATGCCTCTGAAGGAATTCAGCGTTGCCACCAAGGTGTTCTGTGGATTTAAAATCGGCGTAAAATCAAAGAAAATCATAAACAGACCGAGCAGCGCTGAGCCTATGTAGACCGCGTATAGCTTGCGCTCCGTCTTTTTCGGCAGGAAGCCGAGGTTGTCTGATACAATCCACCATAGAATAGCCCACAGATAGCCCAGGGGCATATTGATAAGTCCGATTACCGAATAGGTAATGTACGGGAGCTTATAGTGGTACATCATCAGGAAACATCCGGCACCGAAGGCGATGTATTCCAGAATCTTGGAACCCGCGTAGTTACTGCCTGAGCCGATCAGAATATCAAGATATTCTCTGTACGGAACGTACTTTCCCGGGGCAGGCTTTGACCAGTGGGTCTTAATGTCGGTAAAGAGAGCCTTTACCTTACTACCGTTTTCTGCCATAGCTTTACTCCTCAAAATAGTTTAGGGAGCATATAAAATATAAGCTCCCTGAGTTTTGCATTTTCATTATATCATATATATACAAAAAATGCACTATTTATTTGAAAAATTTTGTACGTTTTTTAAAATCAACGATATTCATCGTGTAAGTAAGGGGAATATCGCCGCTCTGCTTGACGGTTACCGTGACGTCGCTTTCGTTACAATCAACCGAAACCAGAAGCTTGGTGCAGTGTCCGTCGCGGTAGGCGTAGGTCAGCCCGTCGTCAAAAAACAGCTCCTTTTCAAAGTGACCGATGTCCTTGGCGTAGATATTAATCATAAGCTGTTCGCCGCTCTGATAGCCGTAGGGCGCTTCGTCCGTCGGAAGAACGCTGCCGGCGCGTACAAAGTAACGCATCGCGCCGTCGTAAGGCAGGGAATAGGTCACCGCCTGACCGCCGTCATAGTATTCACCGTCGAGGTACCAGCCGTCGCCCTGCGGCAAATACGCTGTTGCCTGTGTTTCACCCTCGTCAAAGACAAAGGCGGCTAAGATATCGCGCCCGAGCAGCATCGAATCGGGATATGCCTCACACGCTGTATCATCGTAGTATAAGAACAGCGGCGCGTTGAGCGGCAGCTCCTCGGTGACCGCCTCATACGCGCATTGATAAAAATACGGTATCAGCTGTTTGCGCTGTGCAAAAACGGCTCTGACGGACGGCATTAAGTCCTCATACGACCACGGCATCGTTGCCGAACCGTCCGCATTCCAGCTGTGAATTGTGAAACGCGGTTCCAGCAGACCGTGCTGCAGCCAGCGCATCAGCAGCTCGCGTGACGGCATTTCGCCCGCAAAACCACCGAGATCGTGACCGTAGAAGAAAAAGCCGGAAAGGCTCATTGTTAAGCCGATATAGTGGCAATAGCGCAAGTCCTTAAAGGAGGTGTAATTATCGCCGCTCCAGGTCTGTGCCAGCCGTCTGACAGCAATGCCGCCGCTGCGCGTGGAGAGAAACGGACGCAGCTCAGGGCGTTTCTCCGTCTGTGCCTCAAAGGAGGCTAAGTCCATCAGATACGTCAGCTCCGGTCGCAGCCGGCACGCCTGTCTGCCGTCGCTCGTCACCGCGTCAATATCGCGGATATCGAACTCGTTGTTATCGTTCCACGTCGCCCTCATACCTAAATCCAGCAGCTTTTCCGTTACCTGCTGCTTCCAGAAAGCGAATGCGTCGGGATTCGTGAAATCGAGGTAACTGCCGAGGTTATCCCACAGCTGCGTCACAAACGGCGTGCCGTCCGGATTCTTGATAAACCAACCCTTTTTCGCCAGCATTTCATACATCGGGTGCGTGACTAAAAAGGACGGCTTAATATTCGGTATCAGCTCAATGCCTGCCTCGCGGAACTCACGGATGAACTGTTCGGGGTCGGGGAATTTGTCGTAATTCCAGTTAAACACGCAGCGCTGGTTGCCGATGGAGGTGTAGCCGCTGGAAAGGTAAAAGCCTTTACAGGATAAATCGTACTGCTGCAGCTTGTCGAGAAAGCCGCGCATCTGCTGATAGGCGTCCGGCGCGTCGGTATACGCCATCGTGCTGCCGCAGTAGTCAAAGCTCCATTTCGGCGGGAAAGCCTGCTCGCCGACAAGACGGCAGAACTCCTGCAAAATCTGCAGCTTCGTGCCGAAAAAGACGTAGTAATTCAGCACGCTGTCCTCGCTGTGAAAGAACTTGTACGGCTCATAATAATTATTATGCTCTCTGCCGAGGTCGATGGTTGCCGTGGAGGCGGTGTCGTAAAAAATACCGTAGCAGCCGACACTGTTTTCACAGATGTAAAACGGCACGTGCTTGTAAAGCGGATCACTTGTCGCCCCGTCGTAGCCCATTGAATCGGTCGTCTCAATTTTAAACGACCTGCCTGCCTTGTTCAGCGCGCCGCCCTTATCGCCCAGTCCGTAAATCTTTTCACCTTTTTCGCGCGTGATGTAGTGATATACGCCGCTGCCGAATTCATTTTCAAAATTATAGGCAAGGGGAGCGCGGTCCGCAAACAGCCGCTTACCGTCCTTATAGAAGGACAGCAAAAAGTTTTCTGTATTGATTTTCAGTTCTACGCCGTCAAGACCGCCGACACAGGTGCCGTGCAGGCGCTTCTCAATGTTATGCGTTTCATACCCGTCGGCTTCCGTATCAGCGCCTTTATATATCACAACATTAATGCAGCGAGGCGTTATAAAGCCTATCGCTGCATTGATGTTTTCTGACTGATATAATAGACTGGAAACACAACGGTATTTTTCAATAAACGTGTGTTTAAATTTCATTTAGATTGGTCCCTCGTGATGAATAGTGTTATTCCATAACTGCTTGGTATCCCACGGCATCATCTTGGAATCCTCGCAGAAGCGCATCGGATTTTTCGTGCCGGGCTCCCAGTGCGGAATGGCGTCGCAATTCGGGTCGTGATTCTTAACAAAGGCAATCAGCGACTGGTTCATCTGGTCGGAAATCTTGCGGTCAATTTCCTCCCACGGACGCCAGTTCTGCTCCTGCGTCTTGAAAACGTAGAGCAAATCGGAGGCGTGCCATGCGCCTACCTTGTCGCCGGGCAGCTCTCTGGCAAAGTTCGCCATCCAGACCTTGTTGCCGTTGCGCATACCCTTTTTCGCGCACATCTGGTTGACCTTCAGCAGGGCGAAGGGGAACATATCGTTCATCGTGACGGAATAAACCTGCGGATATTCTGTCGGCACGGTAGAGAGCTTAAAGTTCTCTTTGGTAATCAATACGCCGTCGCAGGAGGGAAGTACCTCTGTCATGCCCATTTTCTGCGCATCGTAGGTTTTGCGCCAGGCGTTATATAATTCCTCGTGCGGCAGCTCCTTGAGCTCCTTCATTGAGGAAACACCGGCATTCTGAATGACCTGATCCCAGTATTTCTTGCCCTTTTCAGGTGATTTCGGCTTGGCTACGGCACGCTGAATACCGGCGCCGCTCATCAGCACGGCACCCTTTAAGCCGATGGCCTTTACTCTGTCGGTGCTCATAATAAGGTCAACGCTCATTGCGCCGGCGCTTTCGCCGGAGAGCGTCATATTATCGGGGTCGCCGCCGAATGCGGCAATGTGCGCCTTAATCCATTCCAGCGCGCAAACCTGGTCGTAAAGACCGAAGTTGCCGCAGCGTCCCTGCGCGTCCCTGATTTCCGGATGATTCGGGAAGCCAAAGCAGTTAATGCGGTAGTTCATCGCTACCCAGATAATGCCGTTCTGCGCAAAGGATACGCCGGAAAGATGCCCTTCATCCGAGCTGCCGCCCGTGAAGGAACCGCCGTATATGTAAATCAGAACGGGGCATTTTTCAGCATTCTTCGGGGCAATGATATTCAGGAAATGGCAGTCCTCACCGTAAGTGAATTCCTGTCCCTCGCGGAATTCCTTCCAGAACCACGGATTGCTTTCCGCATCCACGGTGTAGGCGCGCTCCTGCAGGCAGCAGGAGCCGTATTCCGTCGCATCGTAAACGCCGTCGTAGCTGTCCACTCTTTCGGGATATTCCCAGCGCTTGGCATTGGCGTACCGCAGCCCGCGGAATTCCAGCCTGTCGTCATATTCGCGGCAGGTGAACTCGCCGAGTGCGTTTGTAACGTTTAAATTTTTATATTCCATAAATTTCACCTCATATCCATTATAATATATATTGACAAATTTTTCAATCTATAATTGACAAATAAAAACAGGAAAGGTATTCTTAAAATGAGGTGATTCGATGGAGAACAAAATCACGAAAAACAAAGCCGTCGGCGTGCTGCTGTTTCTGATAGCGATTGCCGGCATTATCATTCTGATTTGCCGTATTGCGTTTTATCAGTATGAATACCATCCGCAGAATGCGCCGGTGGATTACGGACGGTTTAACGTGCTGTCTTATTTCACCATTCAGTCGAATTTCGTCTGCTGCCTGTATTTTCTGATGGTGGCGCTCGGGATTTTCGGCAACCAAAAAGCGCAGAAAATCGGCTTCAGCCCTACCGTTGGCGCGCTCATCACGCTCTATGTGCTGGTCGCCGGCGTTACCTATAATATGGGCTTTGTTGTCAAGATGAGCCCGCCGCTCACTTACGATACGCCGTACCACGCTTTTATTTCCTGTATGCAGATGTTCTATCACGTCTTAATGCCGGTGGTCGCTGTGTCCCTCTGGTGCTTTCCGCTGAAAAACGAAAAGCTCGGCATCAAATGTATTTTGTCGTCAGGAATTTATCCGCTGGCGTATTCCGTTTTTTCCATTATCCGCGGCGCGCTTTTTGAGCCGACGTATTACCCCTATCCGTTTTATAATCCCGCTTGGATTTGGCAGACGTTTATGGGGGATAAGCCGATGAATCTCGCTGTGGCATATCTGCTGATTGCCGTGCTGCTCGCGTTCGGTATCGCGCTGTTTATCGGCATCGAAGCGCTGCTCGTGCTCATTCACAACAAAAGAGTACGCCAATCAATCCATAAGGCATAAGAAAAGGCTGTCATCTGACAGCCTTTCTTATTATATATTATTCGTCATAAGCGGTGACGCCGTTTTTGGTGTAGCCCATGCCGTAGCCGTACAGCTCGCAGAAATGCTGCCAGGAACCGTTTTTACCGTAGTTGCCGGTTTCAAACAGATACCATCTGCCCAGTATCTTTGCCTCACACCAGAAGTGGCTGACAGTCGGTTCGCCGCTTGAATCGGTGCGCCAGCCCTTAATCACACGGGCTTCATAACCGAGATAGGTCAGCACCTCCGCCATTGCACCGTTATACTGCAAGCACTGTCCCGCCTTTTTATTAAAGATGGCGTCTGCATAGGAAAGACCGTCTACCTTGCTGTAATCATAGGCGTAATCCACGTTTTTGTGAATCCATTGCAGCGCGTAATCAGCCATTTCGGCTCGGCTCGGATTCTTGCCCTTATACGCATTATAGAAGAAATCGTCAATGATTTTGTAATCGGATTTCGTCAGCTCAAAGCTCCAGTCGGTGTAGCTCTTCTTCTCCCGTGTGTTGACAACGTCAATGGTCGTGTTGTTCACCACCAGCGTGCTGTTCATAATCTGATACGGTTCGTGGCTGTAAAGATAAACGGAATTGCCGACGGTTTTGCCCCAGATGGGCGTTACCGTGATATTATAGGTATAATTCTTGCTCACGGCGTTTTTGATTGTGTAAGAGGTCTTATTCGTTTTCACCGTGATGGTCTTGCTTGTGGTGCCCTTGCGGATATTATAATAGGTGTACTGGATTTTATAGGTCGGCTTGCCGCCGAGCTTTTTCATATTAACGGTGACCGTATCCTCCTTGGTCACAACGCTGGCAAAGTCATAAGCAACGTAGGAATCCGTTGATTTTCCCGATGTTTTGTTCAGATAATACTTCTTATCTTTGTAGATAAAATATGGCTTTACGACATATTTGACAACGTAACCGTTTTTGGACGGCGCCTTATTTTTGTAGCGGTAGCTGAGCGACCAGTCGTCCTTTTCATACGGCTTGTTCACGCTCTTTGACGCCATCAGCTTCTGCTTGCCGCCGTTTACGGTGCGGAAAATATCAAAGCCGTCCACGTATTTCTTATCATAACGGTCAAGCGACCAATAGACGGTGGAGTATTTGCTGTCACACTCCGTGTAGACGCTGAAATAATCCATTTTGGAATACGCCCGAACCACATTGGAGGGCTTACCGTATTGATAAATATACTCGCCGGCTTCCCAATCATAGTCTACAATATTAAAGGGCTTGATGCGGTAATACACCAGCTTTTTGCGCGGCAGAGAAACACTGGTATAACCGTCGTCACCGTAATATTCATCGACGGTTTTCCATTTCTTTTTGTCCGTGCTCCGTTCAATAATGACGCCATCCTTGAACTTAGTCGTGTTGTTCCATTCAAGATAGACGTAGCTCGTATACATATGATCCACCTTCAGCGTAACCTTGTTCGTTGTCTTGGCATAGGCACTGAACGGGGCGCACAGGGTAACAATTATGGTGAGCGACAAAACAGCGCTCAGCAGTCTTTTCCATTTTTTTGTCATAAAGAATCACCTCTCTAAACCATTATATACCATCCGCTGAGGTATTTCAATCTGTAATATTAATCCATTTTTCCCAGTAGGCACGCTCAATATCCTGCATAGCGGGATATGCCTTGCGGATTGCTTGGCACAGGAACACTGCTTTTTCCTTGGCGTAAGGGCTTTCCGTTATCCAATACGGCTCCTCATCATAACTGCCGGAATTAAAAAGATTCATAAAAACCTCGGCTCTGTCCTCAGCAGGATTTGCCGTGGAGTAAGCGCTGACAAAGTATTCCTGATACTGCTCCTCCAGCTCGTAATTGACCGTATCGTAGAAATATTCAAAAT
>CALGGQ010000040.1 GCA_937915775.1 uncultured Clostridia bacterium
TTTAAAGCGCTGTTATTGACTCTTTTGGGAAATCTGCTATATTTTTATCATTAAGATATAATAATATACAGTAGAATTCAAAGAAGGCGAGAGTATGCTAACTTTAAAGAATATTCATAAGAAATACTATACCGATGAGAGCAGTGTGGAGGCGCTTAAGGGTGTGTCCATCTCATTTCGTGAAAACGAGTTTGTTTCCATCCTCGGTCCGTCCGGC
This sequence comes from uncultured Clostridia bacterium, assembly GCA_937915775.1. Taxonomy (GTDB): domain Bacteria; phylum Bacillota; class Clostridia; order Oscillospirales; family Acutalibacteraceae; genus Eubacterium_R. The sequence continues at coordinate 218 of CALGGQ010000040.1, forward strand.
GGCGGCAAGACGACGCTGCTCAATGTCATTGGCGGGCTTGACCATTATACCGAGGGCGATTTAATCATCAGCGGGCGCTCCACCAAGGCGTTTGACGATTCCGACTGGGATACCTACCGTAACCATTCCGTCGGCTTCGTCTTTCAGTCGTACAACCTGATTCCTCACCAGAACGTGCTTTCCAACGTGGAGCTGGCGCTGACCTTAACGGGCGTCGGCAAAAAGGAACGCCGCGAGCGCGCCGTCAAGGCGCTGGAGGCGGTCGGGCTCGGCGATCAGCTGAAGAAAAAGCCTGCCGAGATGTCCGGCGGTCAGATGCAGCGTGTGGCGATTGCGCGTGCGCTGGTGAACGACCCCGATATCCTGCTTGCCGACGAGCCGACCGGCGCGCTCGACACGCAGACCTCGGTACAGGTGCTGGATTTGCTCAAGGAAATCGCCAAGGATAAGCTCGTTATTATGGTGACGCACAATCCGGAGCTTGCCGAGCGGTATTCTACCCGTATCGTCAAGCTGCGCGACGGCGAAATTATTGATGACAGCGATCCCTACGAGCCGGAGGAAAGCGTGAAGGGCAAGGCGCTCACGAACGTCAAAAAGCCGTCGATGAACTTCCTGACGGCGCTCTCCCTCTCGCTTAACAACCTGATGACGAAAAAGGCACGCACGATTCTCACCGCTTTTGCCGGCTCCATCGGCATTGTCGGCATCGCGCTGATTTTAGCGCTGTCCACGGGTATTGACGGCTATATTACCGACATTCAGCAGGACGCGATGGATTCCTTCCCGCTGACGGTGGATAAACAGGCGTTTGACATCTCGTCGCTGATGGCGAGCATGCCGATGCAGACGATGGTTGACAAGGAAAAGCACAACGACGGCAAGGTGTACTCGAACACGGCGATGGTGCAGCAGGCGAGCGCGATGAGCGGCAGCATGAAGCAGAACAGCATCGCGGAATTCAAGCAGTACCTGGATAACCCGAGCTCCGATATCCGTCAGTACCTCGGCAAAAACGGCGTGGTTTATTCGTATAACGCTGCGTTTGATATTTTTGCATTTGACGACGACGGCGTTCTGATTAACACCGACGGCACAACCTTTGTCAACGACAACGCCGCGGCGCAGATTATGATGAATAACGACCTCTTTAACGTCAACGACGTGATGGATATGATGAATGCGAGCGGCTCGCTCGGCAATTTCGTCAACTGCTTTATTCAGCTCTCCTCTCAGCCGGACGGCACCGGCATTTCCGACGCTGTGACCGACCAGTACGAGCTGGTGTACGGCACCTGGCCGCAAAACTACGACGAGGTGGTGCTGGCGCTGGACGCCAACGGCGAAATTATGAGCAATTTCCTCTACAACATGGGCTTGCTGCCGTCCGCCGAGTACAACGAGATTGTCAATAAGGTGCAGGCGGGCGAAACCGTGGTGGAGGAAGTGTCGAGCTGGAAATACGAGGACATCTGCCAGAAGGAATTCTACCTCGTTCCCGAATGCGACCAGTACCGTAAAAACGACAGCGGCTATTACGACTATCTCGGCACGGATTCCGCGGAGATCAAGAAGCTGACCGAAAAGGGAATTAAGCTGAAAATCGCCGGCATTATTCAGATTAAGAATGACAACGTGGCGATTCCGACGATTCCCGCCGTTGGTTACACCAAAGCGCTGTCCGATTATGTGATTGAATACACAAAGAACAGCCAGATTGTCAAGGACCAGATGGCAAGCACCGAGATTGACGTGCTCAACGGTAAGGAGTTTGCCAAGGAGCAGATGAACCTGCTGGCAAAGCTTGTGCCGGCGATGTCCGCCCTCATTCCCGAAAAGAGCTACAAGGGTAACCTTGAAAAGCTCGGCGTGATTAATGAGGATTCCCCGACCTCGATTGCTATTTATGCGGATACGTTTGAGGACAAGGAAAACATTATTAACTGCATTAAGAAATATAACGACAGTGTTGCAGAAAAGGACAAAATTGTTTATACTGATTATGTCGGCGTGATTATGTCCTCCGTCTCCAGCATCATCAAGGCGGTATCCGTCGTGCTGATGGGCTTTGTCGGCGTGTCGCTGGTGGTGTCGTCGATTATGATCGGCATCATCACGTATATCTCCGTGCTGGAAAGAAAGAAGGAAATCGGTATTCTGCGCGCTATCGGCGCCTCGAAGCGCGATATCTCCCGCGTGTTCAATGCGGAGACGTTTATCGTCGGCTTGGCGGCAGGGTTGTTCGGCGTCGGGCTGACGTGGCTGATTATTCTGCCGGCGAATGCGCTGCTGCACCATTTTGTCACGTCGGTGTATATCAGCGCGATTTTCCCTGCCAACGCCGCGGTGATTCTGGTAGTCTTAAGCGTCGTGCTGACGCTGATTGCCGGTCTGATTCCGTCCGGCATTGCCTCGCGTAAGGACCCGGTGGAAGCGCTGCGCAGCGAATAATACGAAAAAACGCCCGAAAAGGAGAAGCATATGAGCGATTACAAGGTAATTGAGATTAAAAAATCCGTGTTTGAAAACAACGACCGTGAGGCGGATATGCTGCGTGAGGAGCTGAAAAGGGATAAAACCTTTTTGCTCAACCTAATGTCCTCGCCCGGCAGCGGCAAGACGACGACCTTAAAGGCGACGATTGCGCGCCTGAAGGACGAATATAAAATCGGCGTGATGGAAGCGGATATTGATTCCGATGTTGACGCCAAGGCGATTGCCGAAACCGGCGCACAGGCGATTCAGCTGCACACGGGCGGTATGTGCCACCTTGATGCCGGTATGACCAGGCAGGGACTGGAAAATATCGACTCCGACGCATTTGATTTCGTTGTGCTGGAAAATGTCGGCAACCTCGTCTGCCCGGCAGAATTTGACACCGGCGCGAGCAAAAACGCGATGATTCTTTCCGTTCCCGAGGGCGACGACAAGCCGCTCAAATACCCGCTGATGTTCTCCATCTGCGATATTGTCCTGATCAACAAGTCGGACGTGCTGCCGTATTTCGACTTTGACATGGAAAAATGCAGGGAATATATCCGTCTGCGCAATCCGAAGGCGGAGGTGATTCCCATCTGCGCCCGGACGGGAGAAGGAATCGACGCCTTTGCCGCCTGGTTGGAGCGGAACGTAAAAGAATGGAATAATCAGTAAAAAAGCATATTATGCCCGAGATGTCCAAAAAGTTTGTCCCCAAGCACATGGGTGACAAAAACCCGAATCCCAAACTTATCAAACTGGTACGTCACATTACGGACCGTGTACCCGGGAAAATCAAAATGACCACCGATGCCCCGGAATACTGGGGGCTTGCCTGTATTTTTGAGGATGAAATGGATGCCGTGACGCGGGAGGCCTCCCTGGACCTGCTTCTGGATATGCTCCCCGGCAACCCGTTCAAAGTGCGCGAGCATCGCACTTACGCGCTCCTTCACGAGTGGAATGCGAAGAAGCACTATACTCCGGACGATGCGTCCTTTGACGAACTCCTGGACAAACTGTCGTATTTCGGCATGCTCGAGTATGATTACGGCGACAAATATACCAAGGACGGTCCGGTACCCGGA
>CALGGQ010000041.1 GCA_937915775.1 uncultured Clostridia bacterium
GCTCCGGCAGCGTTACCGTCAACACACACGCCCCCGTCAGCTTTAAAGACGGCAGCACCGTCAGGCTGTATTTTCCGTCATGATAAGCCGTTTTCAGTTCGAAATCATAGAGGCTGTTTGCCCCTGTCCGATACAGCAGCACATCGCGGAAAATGCCGTTATTGCGGAACATATCCTGGCATTCGAGATAGGTGCCGTTCGAGTATTTATGCACGACGGCAACTAGCTCGTTTTCGCCGTCAACGAGATAGCCATCCAGTTCAAATTCCGCCGTGTTATGGCTGCCCTCGCTGTAGCCGACGTATTGTCCGTTCACATAGACGTCAAGCGCGCCTGCTACACCGAGAAATGAGACGGTATTATGCTCCTTCTTATCCGCTGTAAAAAAGCGTCTGTAGATGCCGACGGAGCAGTCCTCCGGAATATGCGGCGGGTCAGGCTTAAACTGATAGCGCGTATTGACATAGTAAGGCGGCTCATAGCCCGTGAACTGCCAGCAGGACGGCACGGTTACCTTATCAAACGGCAGCGTATCGGTATCAAAGCTACCGCCAAGCGCCCTAACGTTTTTGCAGTACGCAAAATCCCATTCACCCGAAAGCACCGTCACCGCATCGGAAGCATAGCGTTCCGTCAGAATATCGGTCTTTTCCAGCGTGTCAAGGCTGCGAAACGGAATAAAATAAGCCCGCGGCTGCAACACATTATCTTGATATACATTAAATGTACAATAATTATTATTTAATTGATATACCATAAATTATCACCGCAATTATTGTATCTCAAATCCTTGCCATAGTCAACAAAAAAGAGCTCTCCGAGGAGAGCTCCTATCTTTGAGTTATTAGCCGCCGCAGTTCACGATATTGCTGAGAATACCTCTGAACAGAGAACGGGTACCGCTGACGGTTTCGTTGAGAACACCGCCGCAGAAGGTCAGGTGGTCTGCATCCACAACAGGCATTACGTACCATACGCCCTTTTTGGTCGCCTTTACGCCGACAGAGGAGGAGATGTGTGCATCGTCCACTCTCTTGCCGTTCACATAGCGGAACGGATACTGACCGGATTCCACGTTCACCATACCGTCGTTGCGCTTCCAGTTAGCCGTGTTGGTATTGGTTTTCGTCGTCTTAACCTTGGTCTTGAAGCTGCCGTAACCGTCATAGTAATAGCCGGAGGTCGTGCCCTTGTAGTTGCAGATTGCCGTGCCGGAAATCTGGAACGGAGCCCACATACGAACCGTCGGCTTATAGGTACCGAGTAAGGTCTTATAGGTACGGTCGCCGTAGTAAGAGAAATAATAGATATTATTCTGCAGGTCAAGACCGCTGTTCATATCAATAGCCTTATCCAGCGCTAAATCGGCAAACGCATTATCGTTATGATCCATAAAGCCGGAAGAAAGAATTCTGCTGTACAGGCTGCCGAGGGTATCGCTGCTCTTGGTAACGATGCCGAAATGCTCCAGCTGGAAGTCATATAAGCCCTTGAGAGAGGTCACGCTGAGCATCTTGGCGCCGGCAGTCATCATCTCGCCGACAAGGTTAACGATGTTCGGCAATGCTTCGCATACGGTGGAGCCGTTGCTCGGAGCCGCTAAGGTAGTCAGTGAATAAACCCAGTCTCTCTTGCCGCCGGTGAACAGACCGGAAAGGTTAGCAAGGTCGCCGGTTTTCTTGGCATAGCTGTACTCCTCGTCACTGCCCTCTGCCAGCAGCTGGATTAAAAGACGGCAGGTAACGCCGCCGAAGCTGTGGCCGACCAGATTAACGGGATTGGCAGCATTCCATTCGTTCTTCATCAGTCTGCCGTAGCCGTTTGCAGTATAATCTCTGCCATAACGGTCATGGCCGTGAACGAGTGCATGATAAGCACCGTAATCGGTAACGGTGCCGGTCAGCTGTGCGTAAAGCTCGCAGGCTCTGTCCCAAGCGCTGGAAATCGGACCGACGGAGGCTTCATAGCATTCATTGCCTAAGCTTTCAATATAGCTGTCAATGCTACCGGAAGTGTAGCCCCAGTACTGGATGATATCATTAATATCATCGTATTCGCCGAAGCCTGCTAAGCCGTGAACCAGCACGATGGGGTGCTTTGCCTTATAGCTTGTGGCAGCAGAAGCCGGAAATACGCTGACGGAGAGTACAAGTACCAGCGTCAGCACTGCTGAAATGAATTTCGTCAAAGTCTTTTTCATACATTACTCCTTTTAATTAGAGAAACTATAAACTTTCTTATACAGTATAGCATTAATGTCAATAAATAGCAATATGACAAAACAAATCTTTTAAAGTTTATAACAATTACACAAAGGAAAAATACAGGACATGCGTCGCGTTTTGCATTTTCCATAAAAAAGCGGCACCTACCGCGCAGTAGGCACCGCTAAATATTGTATGATAAGGATAAAATACGTCTATTACGCCATAAATGTACGGATAACTGCCTCGCAGTCAGCCGGTGCCATAATCTTCGGCACAGGATAACCGGGGTTACCCTCCTTGAGCGCACGCTGCACTAAGGTAGGCATATCCTCTTCCTTAATGAAATCGAATTTCTCGGGAATATTCATCGCCTTGTTCATTCTTCTGACCTCAGCAATAAACGCCTTGCCCTTTTCTTCCGTTGTCATCGACGGTGTGGTGATACCGATAATGTCGGCAAGCTTGGCAAGCTGCGGATAGGCCGCGTCGCCGTACCAGTCAAGCACATATGGCAGAATTACCGCGTTGGCAAGACCGTGCGGCGTGCCGTAAAGACCGCCGAGATTATGCGCAATGGCGTGCACATAGCCTACGAAACCGCGCGTAAACGCACAGCCTGCAAGATAGGAGCCCTTGAGCATATTCGTTCTTGCCTCGATATCCTTTCCGTCTGCATACGCCTTTTCCAGATTCTCATGAATGAGCCTGGTAGCGTCCTCCGCATACTTAATGGTTGATTTAACATTGCTCTTGCCGATGTAGGATTCCACCGCGTGAGTTAAAGCATCCATACCTGTGGTCGATGTAATGTGCGGCGGCAAACCTACGGTGAGAACCGGGTCAAGCACTGCATATTTCGGACGAAGGCAGATATCGTTGATGGCATTTTTCTCATGCGTTTCAGGATCGGTTACGACAGCGGCAACCGTGGTTTCGGAGCCTGTACCGGCAGTGGTGGGAACCGCAAAGAACGGGGGCAGCTTGTGCAGCACCTTAAGATAGCCGCGCATGGAGCGCACAGACTGTCTCGGCTTCACAACTCTTGCTGCAGCAGCCTTGGCGCAGTCCATCGGGGAACCGCCGCCGAAGGCGATAATTCCCTGGCAGCCGTTTTGGATATATAGATCCTTGGCTTCCTCAATGTTCGGAATGGTCGGGTTCGGCTGTACGCCGTCATAAACAACGTAATCAACACCGACTTCCTTCAGCTTTTCAAACATTGGGTCAAGCAGATGGAGCCCCATCAGACCTTTATCCGTCACAACAAGCACCTTGGTAAGTCCCTTGCCCTTGATGAATTCAGGCAGCTTCAAAACGGAATCCGCACCCTCAAGCAGCTGCGGCTCAGACCAGTCCATACAGCACATCGCTATCATAAAAACTCTCTGATAAATCCTGTACCAGCATTTTTTCAGTGTCCAGAGCATTGTGTCATCTCCTTTCATAATATTTCATCATTATTTTAATACAATTGTCGATTTAATGCAATAGAAAAGTAAAAATTCTTATTGTATGCGCATAGCGGATTTGCTATAATAGCAATGAGGTGGTATTATGCCAAAAACATTCAGTGAAAAAACCTTTGCGCCGGCAGTTATCAAAACCGGCGATACGCTGATAGCCGCTATGTGTAAGGCGGCAGCCGGCAGAGAATGGGGCTATATTGAAATAGTGACCTCCGTCAGCAACGACGGCGGCGCCTCCTGGAGCGAGGAACAAACCGTGATTGCCCCGCCTGCCCGCGCCATCAGCAGCGATATTGAAAATACAAAATCTGCCTTCTTCACAAAGCCGACGCTAACCCTTGCAAACGACGGCACGGTGCTGCTGCTTGTGACCTTCTTCCCCGAATCCAAGGGCACGGCTGATATGAAATACCTCGAAAAAAAGAAAACCGCCTTCACCTCGTTTGACGGTGTGAAATGCCCGATTATCTACGATAAGGAGGGCAACTATTACATCGTGTGGGAAAACGGCTGCGTGATTGATAAGCGTAAGGCGCAGACAGCGTTTTACATCGAGGATTTCGGCGAGCTTTACAAAGACGATGAATATATGGGCAACATCTATCTCAACGGTGCGCAGGGTAAAAGCGAAAACGGCGGCAAAACGACCTTCGGCTCTCATTTCAAAGCATCTAAGAGGAGTTATATTTTCCTGCTGAAATCCGATGATAACGGTCAGAGCTGGAGCCGTCCTGTCGATATCACCCCTTCTATTCTGAATGAAAACGACACCGCGTATATCGGCACCTGCGGCGGTACAGGCATCACAACAAAAGACGGCAGAATCATCATTCCGATGGTCAGCGACAAGGGCAACTTCTGTATTTATTCCGACGATAACGGCAGCACCTGGTGCCGTAACCAGCGCCAGCCCTATACCGGCACAGACGGCGAATGGACGCTCTTTGAGGTGCCGAACGGTCATCTTTACGGCTACGCCAAAAGCAAAGCGCTCCTTTCCGCCGACCGCGGTATTCTCTGGCTCAAGGGCGACAAGCCCGGCATCAAGCTGCCGAAGCAGCAAAAGGCAACCGCTGTCAGCGGCGACACGCTGCTGCTTGCCTATCCGAACGGCACCGGCAAAGGCGGCAGGATTTGTACTGCTGCATTTGAATACGACAAACGCCAAGCCTTTAAGGGCATTCGCTGGAGCAAGGAAGCCGCCACCGTTACAGACGGCGCCTTTTCCGCACCGTGCCTTGCCGTTCTTGATGACAGCACCGCAGCGCTACTCTATGAAACCGACAGCGGTGTTCGCTTTGATACCGTCACCCTTTAACACCAAAAAACAACGGACTGTCTTATGAAAAGACAGTCCGTTTTCTTATGTAATTCATTATGCCTGAGCGGGAGCACCTACCGGGCAAACAGATTCACAAGCGCCGCATTCGATGCAAAGATCAGCGTCGATTACATACTTGTCGTCACCCTCTGAGATAGCGCCTACCGGACATTCACCTGCACAAGCACCGCAGGAGATGCAATCATCAGAAATAGCATATGCCATAACAAAATACCTCCTATTACACTTAATAAAGATAAGTTCCTTTTCCTATCAATCTTAATATAGCAAATGCAATATAAAATTGCAAGTGTTATTTTCTGATTTATTTAACAACTCTTACCGCGCCTCTGTCAACCACAATCGGCGCGCCGTCCGGCATACTGTCAAGCTGAACCTTGAGCCTGCCGGTCAGCACGGCAGCATCCACAACGACACCTCTGCCCTCGCGGCAATCCACAACAGCGCCCTTCGGCGGAGTGATGCTGTTAAGGTATTCATAGGAATTCTGCTCATATTTCAGGCAGCACATCAGCCTGCCGCAGGCGCCGGAAATCTTTGACGGATTGAGGGAGAGCCCCTGATCCTTTGCCATCTTTATGGTGACCGGCGCGAAATCCGTCAGATGCCCCGCGCAGCACAACTCCCTGCCGCAGGTGCCTAAGCCGCCTATTATCTTTGTCTCGTCACGCACACCTATCTGACGAAGCTCTATCCTTGTGTGAAAACAGGATGCCAGATCCTTCACCAGCTCACGGAAATCCACTCTCGCGTCC
>CALGGQ010000042.1 GCA_937915775.1 uncultured Clostridia bacterium
CAAAGAACATACCGAGTTCCGGATGCTCATCAATCATCTTAAGATTCATATTAGAGAATTCCGCAGAGCCCGGAACGAACATAGGGAGAACCCATCTCTTCTCATGGTTCGGATTAGGCCACTTAGGATCGAGATCCTCATAGTTCCATTCAACGATTCCCGTATATGAGATATACTCCAACTTCTTCTCTAATTCTTCGTCTGATAAACCTGAACTTGCTTTAAGTTCAGCAAATGTTCTCGGATGACGAATCTCCTTAAAGTTATCCGCAACCCATGCTGCCAATTCATCATCATCATTGACAAGAGTCTTTACTGCCCAGTATTCCGGATCATCCTTTGTAACCTTCTGAAGACCAAGCTTAATCTTTGCACGGTCAGTAATAATCACAAATTCGGTTGGATTTTTTTGTGTGATATGTTAAAATTAGAGAATTTATGTTGACATCATAATAAAAATATTATACAATTTTAACATTGAAATATTTGGAGGAATATTTATGAGTACAATAAAAAATGTAACGATTGCCGGTCACGCCGGCAGCGGTAAAACAACGCTGACGGAAGCGATGCTGAATGTTGCAGGCGTTGTGGAAAGAATCGGTAACGTTGCAAACGGCAATACCGTGTCCGACTTCGATTCCGAGGAGAAGAAGAGAGGCGTCAGCATTTCTTCCTCCGTTCTGCAGTTTAATTACAAGGGCGCAAAGCTGAATGTTATCGACACTCCGGGTCTGTTCGACTTTGCACTGGGCGTCAATGAAGGTCTGCGTGCAGCCGACAGCGCCATTATCGTTGTTTCCGCGCGTTCCGGTCTTTCCGTCGGTGCTGAAAAAGCATATAAGAGTGCCGAAAAGCAGGGAATCTCCAGAATTCTTGTGGCTACTAAGATGGACGATGAAAGAGCTGATTTCTATAAGGCATTCAGCGGTCTTGCCGAAAAATTCGGTTCGTCCGTATGTCCCGTTGTTGTTCCGATTATCAGCGGCGGCAAGGTGGCTGCCTACTACAATCTTCTTGAAGACAAGGCTTATGCTTACGACGGCATCAAGAAGACTGAGGTTAATATTGACCACGATGACGAAGGTCATTTCGAAGAAATCAAGGAAGCATTTAACGAAGCTGTTGCCGGTACCGACGACGAGCTGATGGAAAAATATTTCGAAGGTGAAGAGCTGACGCACGACGATAAGATTAAGGGCTTCACCATCGGTATGGCTGACGGCACAATCGTTCCCGTATTTGCCTGCGCAGGCATTAACGGCACAGCGGTTGACCTTCTGCTTGACTTCATTAAGAACGCGGCTCCTGCTCCGAAGGATGAGGGCGACGTCAAGGCTGATGCTAACGGTCCTTTAGCAGCAATCTGTTTCAAGACGATGGCTGACCCGTTCATTGGTAAGCTGAACTTCTTCAAGGCTGTCAGAGGCAAGATTGTTCAGGGTACAACCGTTGTTAACGCCAGAACGGGCGACGAGGAAAGAGTCGGCAAGCTCGTGAATATGCTTGGCTCCAAGCAGACCGATATCAAGGAATGCGAAACCGGCGATATCTGTGCGATTGCAAAGCTCAATACCTTCAAGACCGGCGATACGATGTGCGCTCAGGGCAACGTGGTTGAGCTTGACAGAGTGGAAATTCCGAACGCTACCTATTCTATGGCAATCAGTGCCGATAAGAAGGGCGAGGAAGAAAAGGTTGCCACTGCTGCTTATAAAATTATCGAAGAAGATCCGTCCATTACCTATGTGAATAATACCGAAACCCGTCAGACGATTCTCTCCGGTCTCGGTGAGCAGCATCTTGATGTATGCCTTTCCAAGATGAAGGAAAAGTATAAGGTGCTTGCTACTTTATTCCAGCCGAGAGTGGCTTACAGAGAGACCATCTCCAAGAAGGTTGAGGTTCAGGGCAGACATAAGAAGCAGTCCGGCGGTCACGGTCAGTTCGGTGATGTTTGGATTGAATTTGAGCCTTGTGACAGCGATGAGCTGGTGTTCGGCGAAAGAGTTGTCGGCGGTTCCGTACCGAAGAACTTCTTCCCGGCTGTTGAAAAGGGTCTGAGAGACGCGATGGAAAGAGGCGTTCTTGCCGGTTATCCGATGGTTGGCGTTAAGGCTACACTGTTCGACGGCTCCTATCACCCGGTAGACTCCAGCGAAATGGCGTTCAAGACCGCTGCTTCCCTCGCATTCAAGAACGGTATCCCGCAGGCGGGTCCGGCTCTTCTGGAACCGATTGTCACGCTGAACGCTTACTGTAACGACGACGCGATGGGCGATATCATCGGCGATATCAACAAGCGTCGCGGCAGAGTGCTTGGCATGAATCCGGCAGCCGGCGGATTGCAGATCATTGAGGCCGATATTCCGATCAGCGGGCTGTTTGGCTACTGCACGGATCTGCGTTCCATGACGGGTGGCCGCGGTGAGTATGCGTATGAATTCGCGAGATATGAGCAGGCTCCTTCGGATGTCCAGGAGAAGGAAGTTGCGGCGAGAGCGGCGAAGGTTGCCGAGAATAATGTGGATGAATAATGTTGTGAGGGAAGAAATATGGCTGAAATAAGGATTCA
>CALGGQ010000043.1 GCA_937915775.1 uncultured Clostridia bacterium
GGTCACCGCCAGACGATGTTTGTCACCACGGCAAAGAGCCCGCTCGGTCCGTTTGAAAACCCGAAGCAGCTGCTGCACCCGTTTTCGATTGACAGCCATATTGTCAAGAATGAGGCGGGGCTGTTCCTGTTCTATTCAACCAACCGCTTTGAGGGCGACCGCATCGGCACGTATATCGTCGTTGACCGTATGCTCGACCCGTTTCCCCCTGCCGGCAAGCCGGTGACCGTCGTCGTACCGACGCTGGATGAGGACATCTTCCGCCGTGATCGCTACAAAAAGGGCGAGCACTGGCACACGATTGAGGGCGCGTTCTATCTCTATGAGGACGGCTGGCACTATCTGATGTACTCCGGCAACTGCTATGAGCAGCCGACCTATTACATCGGCTATGCGAGAGCGAAAACCGACGAGCAGGATTTGACGAAAATCAAATTTGAAAAATATCCCGACGACCGCACCTATGCCCCCGTGCTTGCGGCAAATGAATTTGAGGAGGGCACCGGTCATCATTCGATGATTAAGGAGAACGGTCAGTGGTACGCGATTTACCACGCGCGGGATTACAATGACGGGCTCGGCGCCGACGCCTTTGACGCGCGCAACGCCCGCATCTGCAAAATACATATCAAGGACGGCATCATCACTGCCGAACGCTATAAGGACAGGATTTGAATGAACGAATTGTGGAAGAAAAACTGCAGAAATATCACGCCCTATGTGCCGGGTGAGCAGAGCAAGGAGCAGGACATCGTGAAGCTCAACGCCAACGAGAACCCCTATCCCCCGTCGCCCAAAGCCATAGAGGCTATTCGAAATTTCAACAGCGAGAGCCTGCGGCTGTACCCGCCTGCCGACGCAACGCCGCTCAAGGAAGCAATTGCCGCTTGCTTTGGCGTCGATGCCGAAAACGTCTTTCTCGGCAACGGCTCGGACGATGTGCTGGCGCTGGCGTTTCAGTCGTTTTTTAACAGCGAACTACCGATTGTCTACCCCGATATCACCTACAGCTTTTACCCTGTCTGGTGCGATTTATTCGGCATTCCGTATGAGACGAAGCCGCTCAATGAGCAGTTTCGCGTTCGCCTTGACGATTACAAAGCGCCGAACGGCGGCGTCGTGCTGCCGAACCCGAACGCGCCGACCTCCATCGGCGAGGGCAGTGATTTTATCCGTCAGCTGCTCGAGGACAACAGAGACTGCGTGGTCATCATTGACGAGGCGTACGTCGATTTCGGCGGCGTTTCCTCCGTACCGCTTACGAAGGAATATGACAACCTGCTGGTGACGGGTACGTTTTCCAAATCCCGTTCCCTTGCCGGTCTGCGTATCGGCTACGCCATCGGCAGCAAAGCGCTCATCGGCGTGCTGGAGGCGGTCAAAAATTCCTACAATTCCTACACGGTGGACTCGCTTTCCATCGCGGCTGGCATTGCCGCTGTGAAGGATAAGGCATACTTTGACAGCACGATTGAGAAAATCCTTGCCACGCGGACGCGGCTGACAAACGAGCTGCGCGCGCTCGGCTTCACGGTGGCGGAGTCATCGGCAAACTTCCTGTTCGTCACGCACGAAACACGCAGTATGAAAGCGCTGTTTGACTATCTGAAAACGAAAAAGGTGTTTATCCGCTATTTTAACCTGCCGCGGATTGACAACCATGTGCGCATCACCGTGGGAACGGACGAGGAGACCGATATTCTTCTGAAAGAAATCAAAGCCTATTTAACGGAGGAAAGCATATGAGAAAATTAACCAAAATACTTGCCGTGTTCATTAACCTTGCCAACTACGGCGTCGGTATCGCCGTGGCAATTATCATGCTGTTCGGCGCGGACTTCATCTCCGTTTTCTATCTGAACGGCATGACGACAAACGAGAGCCTGTTTTTCAATATGACGCTGTTCCAGCTCGGGCTCGCGCTCGTCGGGCTGGTGCTGTGCCTGCTCACCGGTGACAGCAAGCCGCAGGAGCTGGTGGTCGAATTTCCGCTTGTTTACGGCATCGTGCCGCTGATTCTCGGCGGCGTCAGCATTGTCTATGCCTTTTTCGGCACCGGCGCAAGAGAAACGGTGATTCAGATTATCTGCGCCGTGCTGTACATCGTGCTGTCCGCCTTCATCATTTACAGCGGCGCACGGGTATTCCAGATTTTCCCGAAGGAGAACAGTAAGTAGTAAGTAGTAAGTAGTTAGTAGTTAGTAGTTAATAGTTAGTAGTAATAGTTAAGGCTCGGAACGAGGGTTCCGAGCCTTTGTTTATAGTAATTTGATGTTGTGGGCTTTGCAGTTTTCGCGCATTTCGTCAGACCAGATGGCGCACTGCACCTCGCCGATATGCGCCTTTTGCAGCAGCAGCATACACAGCCTTGACTGACCGATACCGCCGCCGATGGTCAGCGGCAGCGTGCCGTCGAGAATACCCTTATGAAAAGCAAACTGCTCGCGCTCTAAACAGCCCTCTGCTGCGAGCTGACGGTGCAGGCTTTCGGCATCCACGCGGATGCCCATCGAGGAAAGCTCAAACGCACAGCCGAGCACCTCGTTCCACACAAGAATGTCGCCGTTAAGCGCCCAGTCATCATAGTCCGGCGCGCGTCCGTCGTGCTTTTCGCCGTCGCGCAGCCTGCCGCCGATCTGCATCAGAAACACGGTGCCGTGCTCCTTCACAATCGCGTTTTCGCGCTCCTTTGCCGTCAGGGCGGGATATAAATCCGCCAGCTCCTGCGTGGTGATGAAGAACACCTCATCGGCAAGCTGATAGTTCAGCACAGGGTACTGCGCCTGCACAGCGGCATTCGTTTCGGCAATCACGCCGACGATTTTGCGCACGATGTCTTTGAGAAATTCGACGTTGCGCTCCTCTCTCGTAATCACGCGGCACCAGTCCCACTGGTCGACAAACAGAGAGTGCAGGTTATCGGTATCGTCGTCGCGGCGAATGGCGTTCATATCGGTATAAATCCCCTCGCCCGCTTCATAGCCGTAGCGGTACAGCGCGCGGCGCTTCCACTTCGCAAGGGACTGCACCACCTCTGCCTCGCCGTCAATATTCTTCATCGTGAAATGCACCTTGCGCTCCACGCCGTTGAGGTCATCGTTAATACCGCTCGCCTTAGTGACCATAATCGGCGCGGTCACGCGGTCAAGGTTGAGCGCCTTTGCGAGCTTCACCTGGAAGGTATCCTTCACGGTTTTAATGGCGCGCTGCGTATCGCGGCGCGAGAGCTTTGAGACATAGCCTTCGGGATAAATTAACATGGCTTATCCTCCTGTTAGTTTGTGTTATCGGATGTTGCCGACGGTTCTCGGATAGAGAATGACGTCGCGGATGTTCGCCATACCGGTGACATACATAATAATTCTCTCAAAGCCGAGACCGAAACCGGCGTGCGGCACGGAGCCGTATTTTCTCAAATCAAGATAGAAATCGTAGCCGTCCGTGCTCATACCCTTTTCCTCCATCGCGGCAAGGAGCTTGTTCAGGTCCGCCTCTCTCTCGCTGCCGCCGATGATTTCGCCGACGCCGGGCACCAGAAGGTCGGTGGCGGCAACGGTCTTGCCGTCCGGATTCTGCTTCATATAGAAGGACTTGATGCCCTTCGGGTAGTTAATCAGGAATACGGGCTTGTTATACACCTTTTCGGTGATATAGCGCTCGTGCTCGGACTGCAAATCGCTGCCCCACTCCACGGGGTATTCAAACTTGACGTCCGCTTTTTTGAGGATTTCGATAGCGTCCGTGTAATCCACCACGGCAAAATCGTTGTTGACGACGGACAGTAGCTTTTCGGTCAGTCCCTTTTCAAAGCGCTGCTCAAAGAAAGCTAGCTCCTCGGGGCATTTTTCCATATAATCCTTAATGATATACTTAATCATATCCTCTGCGATTTCGATTAAATCGGGCAGCTCGCAGAAGGCAATCTCCGGCTCAATATGCCAGAATTCCGCCACATGGCGCTGGGTGTTGGAATTTTCCGCACGGAAGGACGGACCGAAGGTATAAATCTTGCCGAGTCCCATTGCGGCAACCTCGCCCTCGAGCTGACCGGAAACGGACAGTCCCGTCTTTTTGCCGAAAAAGTCGTTCGCGTAATACTCCTCCTCGGTGTCGTATTCCTTGCTGTAGCCGATGGTGGTAACCTGGAACATCTCACCCGCGCCCTCACAGTCGGAGCCGGTAATCAGCGGAGTATTGATATAGACGTAGCCGCGCTCCTGGAAGAAGCGGTGAATGGCGGCTGCCATCACGCTGCGCACGCGGAACACAGCGTTAAAGGTGTTGGTACGCACACGGATGTGCGGCATTTCGCGCAGGGTTTCGAGCTTCTGGAATTTCTTTTGCAGCGGATAATCGCCGGGGCAGACGCCGAGCACGGTAATCTCCTTCGCGTTAATCTCGCTGGTGCCGTTATTCATATTTTTAACGACCTCGCCCGTGACCTTCAGCGACGCACCGAGCTTCATCGCCTCGGGCGATACGTCGATGTCGCTGCTCTTGTCAATGACCACCTGCAGATGATTCAGGCTGGTGCCGTCATTGAGCGCTAAAAAGGCGACGTTTTTGCTGTCTCTCGCCGTGCGTACCCAGCCGCAGACGGTGACCTCTGTGCCGACAAATGCTTCGGAATGTAAGATGTCTTTAATGTCTGTGTGTTTCATTTTTTATACTCCTTTTTTAATTTGACGAAGCAATAAAAAAACAGCCACTTCGTCCTTTCTATAGGACGAGCGACTGAACCCGTGGTACCACCTATATTGCTCCTGAGAGCCACTCATAGCTTCCGTATTGAAAGCCTGCCGCCGTAACGCGCAGCGCGCGGCGCCCCTACTGAGCATCAGCCGTTCAGTTTGCAGCTCGAAAGTGTTCTTCATACAAACGTTACTGCGCGGCTTACACCGTCCCGCGCTCGCTGAGAGTAAGCGCAGATTCATTCGGTTGTGCAACCAGCCCTTTGGCGTGAAAGAATCAGTGATTACTCGAGCACTTTTTTGTACTACTTTTCTTCGTCATCGCTTTTATTGAGGATATTATAGTACCAAGGACGGCATTTGTCAAGAAAAATTGCTCTTGCAAGCGCGTGTAATATATGATAAAATATTTTGTAATCTTTTAAGAGAGGACTTGAAAACAATGAGCGGACATAATAAATGGAGCACGATTAAAAGAAAAAAGGGTGCTAACGACGCGGCGAGAGCCAAGATATTTACCAAAATCGGCAGAGAGCTTGCCGTTGCCGTGAAGAACGGCGGTCCCGACCCGAACAATAACGCCAAGCTGCGCGACGTGATCGCCAAGGCGAAGCAGAACAACGTGCCTAACGACAACATTGAGCGTATGCTCAAAAAGGCTGCCGGCGATACTGACGGCGCCAACTACGAGGAAATCGTTTACGAGGGCTACGGACCGAGCGGCGTTGCCGTGGTGGTGGAAGCGCTGACCGATAACAGAAACCGTACGGCAGGCGAGGTGCGCCACTATTTTGATAAGGCGGGCGGCAATATGGGCAACCCGGGCTCCGTCACCTTTATGTTCTCCAAGCAGGGCGTCATCGTCATTGAAAAAGAGGATGTGGACGAGGACCAGCTGATGGAGGACGCGCTGGAAGCAGGCGCCTCCGATTTCCTGACGGACGATGAGGATATCTTTGAAATCCGCACGGAAACGAGCGACCTCGGCGCTATCCGCGACGAGCTGGAGGGCAAGGGCTACACGATTATCTCCTCCGACGCGGCATACATTCCCTCCACCTACACCAGGCTGGAAAACGAGGACGATATGAAAAAGATGAGCCGTATGATTGAGATGTTCGAGGAAAACGAGGACGTTCAGAACATCTGGCACAACTGGGAAAATGAGGACGAATACGAAGAATAATTCGGAATTCGGTAATAGCCGGTGGGCGTTGCCCGCACCTATAAAAAAGGACTGTCAAAGGGGCGCCCTACATAATGAATGGGTGCGATAAGGAAGGTTTTAGGA
>CALGGQ010000044.1 GCA_937915775.1 uncultured Clostridia bacterium
GAGGGGACTGTCGAGATCGAAAGCCTCCACCTGCAGAAGGATCGAAAGATCATGATGATGATCCAGGTTTTGGGATTTCTGATCATGCTTCTCATGATTGGCGGCATGACGGTGTTCCGCCCGATTCAGGCTCTCTTTGACACATCTCAGGGCGTAGGCGTATATATAGTCCGGTTTCTTGTCCTGATTCTGGGCTATGTTGCATACATTGTACTGCATGAATGCACGCATGGCGCTGCCATGCGTCTTCTGGGAGCCCGGCACGTGCATTTTGGTTTCACAGGAATGTATGCCTATGCCGGGGACGGTGCTGCGTATCGGCAGCTTGTATTCCTCCGATACGTTTTATGACGACACGCATCGGTCGGCTGACTGGGGCAAAATGGGCTGTCTGGCAGTTGAAATGGAGGCGGCGGCGCTGTATATGACGGCACTCCGTATGAACATGCGCGCGCTCGCTGTCTGCACGATTTCCGATATGGCAATCCCGCCGTACGATTCGCTGGATGCGACGGCAAGAGAGCAGTCCTTTACCGAAATGATGGAGTTGGCGCTCAGAACCGCCGTTAAGCTGGAAGCGCTGCCGCACCTGGAGCCGAAGGAGTAATCATGAAAAAAAGAGTATTCTTAATCGTGCTGGACAGCTGCGGCGTGGGCTATATGCCGGATGCCGCCGCTTTCGGCGATGAGGGCGCCAACACGATGTTATCCATTTCCCAATCGGAGAAGTTTTGCGCCGATCACCTGCGCCAAATGGGACTTGCCAATATCGACGGGGTAGACTACCTGCATCCCGTTGATGCGCCGACGGCGGCGGTTGCCCGTCTTGCCGAGCGCTCCAAGGGCAAGGATACCACTATCGGTCACTGGGAAATCAGCGGTATTGTTTCCGAGCAGCCGCTCCCGACCTTCCCGAACGGCTTCCCGCAGGAGCTGTTGGATGAGTTCTCAAAAAGAACGGGCAGGGGCGTGCTCTGTAACCTGCCGTATTCCGGCACCAAGGTGCTGGAGGATTACGGTGCCGAGCACCTGAAAACCGGCGCGCTGATTGTCTATACCTCGGCGGACAGCGTGTTCCAGATTGCCGCGCATGAGGAGCTGGTGCCGCCCGAAACACTGTATGAATACTGCCGCATTGCCAGAGAGCTGCTGCAGGGTGAATGGGGCGTTGGCAGAGTCATTGCCCGTCCGTTTATCGGCGAGCCGGGCAATTTTGCCCGCACCTCGCGCCGCCACGATTTTTCGCTGGAGCCGCCGAAAAAGACGATGCTCGATTATGTAAAGGACAGTGGGCTTGACAGTATCGCCGTTGGCAAAATATATGATATTTTTGCCGGCAGAGGCACTACCGAGCACACCTTTACCTCCGGCAATACGGACGGTATGGCAAAAACGCTTGCCCTTGCCGATAAGGATTTTGAGGGGCTGTGCTTCGTCAATCTCGTTGACTTTGATATGCTGTACGGCCACCGCAATAATGTGGACGGCTACGCGGCAGCCCTGGCGGAATTCGACGGCTGGCTGGCTGATTTTATCCCGAAAATGCGGGAGGGGGATATCCTGATGATTACCGCCGACCACGGCTGCGACCCGGGCTATACCTGCTCCACCGACCATTCCAGAGAGTATATTCCGCTCATTGCCTACGGCAAACCCGTGAAGCCCGTCAACCTCGGTACGCGCGTCGGCTTCTGCGATATCGGCAAAACCGTGATGGCATATCTCGGCGTTCCGAATGAGGCGCAGGGAACGAGCTTTCTTGGTGAGATAACCGACTAAAATCGGTTACATTTCGATTAAAAAACAGTGATAAAGATTGTAATAATCTTGAATTACACGACTAATCTTGTTATACTAAGACTACAGCAATGCTGAAAAATTTTTTGGAGGAAAACAAAATGAAAAAAATTCTCGCGTTAATTCTTGCACTTGTGATGGCTGTTGCTTTTGTAGCCTGTGCAAAGGGCGGAAATGAGCCTGCTGAAAGCACTTCCGGCGAATCGGAGAGCGCTAATGCAGCTGCGACCTATTCGGTAGCAATGATTACCGACTACGGCGACATCACCGACCAGTCCTTCAACCAGACCACATACGAAGCTTGTAAGGAATTCTGCGACGCTAACAGCGTAGACTTCAAATATTACAAGCCCGCATCAGACTCTGACGAGGACCGTGTAGCGATGATCGAATCCGCTATCGACGAGGGCTTCAACGTAGTGGTTATGCCCGGTTATGCATTTGCAAAGGCGATTGCGTCCACTGTTAACAACTACAGTGACGTTAAGTTTATTGCGCTTGACGTATCCGAATATGACCTGACTGAAGCAGGTCTTACCGAGATTCCCGCAAACCTTTACAGCGCAGTTTACAAGGAAGAACTCTGCGGCTACATGGCTGGTTATGCTGCTGTGAAGCTCGGCTATTCCAAACTCGGCTTCCTTGGCGGTATGGCAGTTCCTGCTGTTATCCGTTATGGCTTCGGTTTTCTGCAGGGCGCTGACGCTGCTGCTGCCGAAACAGGCGCACAGGTTTCCGTTAACTATGCATACGGCAACCAGTTCTACGGCGATCCCGATATCACGGCTGCTATGGATACGTGGTATAAGGACGGTACTGAAGTTGTATTCGCATGCGGCGGCGGTATCTTCACCTCTGCTGCTGAGGCTGCTGCTAAGGTAAACGGCAAGGTTATCGGCGTTGACGTTGACCAGGCCGGCATTATCGATGGCACCTATGGCGAAGGCATGACCGTTACCTCTGCGATGAAGGGTCTTGCTCCGACCGTTAAGACCTTACTCACAGCTGTTTCTGAGGACAAGTTCGCTGACTACGGCGGAAAGGTTGAGGCTCTTGGTCTTGTTTCCGGAAATCCGGAGGAGAACTATGTACAGCTTCCGTCTGCTACTACCCAGTTCAACGACACCTTCACTGCTGATGATTACAAGGCTCTTGTTGCTGATATGTACAGCGGTAAGATTACCGTTTCCGACGATATCACTGCTTCTGCTGCTGACCTTGGCAAGACCATCACGGTTAACGACCTCGGCAACATTAAATAATGATGCTAAGCCTTGTGCTCTGTTAAGGGCACCGTGCTTATAAAGTAAATGAAAGCCTGCCAAAAGTTTATACTCTTGGCAGGTTTTTTCATCAAAGAATTCACAAAGGTTAGGAAGTGATATATTGGCAAGCGAATATGCAATAGAAATGCTGAACATCACAAAAAAGTTCCCCGGCATCATTGCTAACGACAATGTGACCTTGCGGCTCAAAAAGGGCGAAATTCACGCCCTGCTCGGTGAAAACGGCGCCGGAAAATCCACGCTGATGTCCGTGCTGTTCGGTCTGTATCAGCCGGAGGAGGGCGAAATCCTCAAGGACGGCGAAAAGGTCGATATCAAGGACCCGAACGACGCGAACCGCTACGGCATCGGTATGGTGCATCAGCACTTCAAGCTGGTGGAATGCTTCTCTGTTCTGGATAACATTATCTTAGGCGTAGAGCCGAACAATGCGGGCGTGCTGCAGAAGGCGGCTGCGCGCAAGAAGATTAACGAGCTGTCCGAGCGCTACGGCTTAAAGGTTGACTGCGACGCGCTGATTGAGGATATCACCGTCGGTATGCAGCAGCGTACCGAAATTCTCAAGATGCTCTACCGCGAGAATGAAATCCTGATTTTCGATGAGCCGACGGCGGTGTTAACCCCGCAGGAAATCACCGAGCTGATGGAGATTATGAAGAATCTCGCCAAGGAGGGCAAGTCCATCCTCTTTATTTCCCATAAGCTCAACGAAATTATGGAGGTGGCGGATCGCTGCACCGTGCTGCGTAAAGGCAAGTACATTGCCACCGTTGATGTGGCGGATACGACGGTGGAGGAGCTGTCCTCCCTGATGGTCGGCAGAGATGTTAACTTCCATGTGGAAAAGGGCGAAGCCGAGCCGACGGACGTCGTGCTCTCCGTCAGAAATATGACGATGCTCTCCAAAATCCACAAAAAGGAAGTTGTCAAGGATGTGTCCTTTGATGTGCGCCACGGCGAAATCGTCTGCATCGCCGGTATCGACGGCAACGGCCAGACGGAGCTGGTGCACGGGATTACGGGACTGGAGCCGATTAAATCCGGCAGCATCAAGATGTTCGGCGAGGAAATCTCGCATAACTCCATCAGAAAAAGAAATACCCACGGCATGAGCCATATCCCCGAGGACAGACATAAGCACGGTCTGGTGCTGGATTATACCCTGGAGGACAATCTGATTCTTCAGCGGTATTTTGAGCCGGAATTCACGAGCAAGGCCGGCTTCTTAAAGCGGAAGAATATCCGCGATTATGCAAACCGCCTGATTGAGGAATACGATGTCAGAAGCGGTGAGGGCGCTGTTTCTGTCGCCCGTAAAATGTCCGGCGGTAATCAGCAAAAGGCGATTATTGCCCGTGAAATTGATAAAAAACCGGAGCTGCTGGTTGCCGTGCAGCCGACGAGAGGACTTGATGTCGGCGCGATTGAACTGGTGCATAAGCAGCTCATTCGCCAGCGCGACGAGGGCAAGGCTGTCCTGTTGGTTTCGCTGGAGCTGGATGAGGTTATGGACGTCTCCGACCGGATTCTCGTGATGTACGAGGGCGAGCTGGTCGGCGAACTGGACCCGAAGGAAGTAACCGTTGAAGAGCTTGGTCTGTATATGGCAGGCGCGAAGAGAAGTGAGGTGCACGTATGAAAAAATTACTGAAAAATGACGGCGTGCAGTCGCTGCTCGCGTCGCTGCTGTGTATCGTGCTCGGTCTGTTCATCGGCTATATCGTGCTGCTGTTCATCAACCCGAGCGGCGCTTTTCAGGCGATTATCGACGTCATGAAAAACTTTCTGAACTATTCCAAATCCACCCTGCAGATAAAGAACTTCGGCAATACGCTGGTCAAGACGGCGCCGCTGCTGATGTGCTCACTGTCGGTGCTGTTCTGCTACAAGGTCGGTCTGTTTAATATCGGCGTTGCCGGTCAGTATGTTGCCGGTGCGTGCGCCAGCATTTACGCCGCGCTTGCGTGGGGTTGGAGCTGGCCGCTCTGCCTCCTGTTTGCGATTTTAGCCGGTGCGCTGCTGTCCGCCATCGTCGGTCTGCTCAAGGCGTACTGCAACGTGAACGAGGTTATCTCCGGCATTATGCTTAACTGGATCGGTCTTTACACCACCAATATGATTCTGGCAAAAGTCAAGGAATCGACCAGCCCGTATACCTATCATATCGCTACGGAAAACCCGAAGGCAATTCTTCCTGCTATCGGGCTGGACAAGGTCTTTGCCGGTAATCCGTATGTGTCCGTCGCGCTGCCGCTGGCGGTTATCGTTGTTATCATCATCAAGATACTGCTGGATAAAACGAAGCTCGGCTATGAGCTTAAGGCAACCGGCTTTAATAAGAATGCGGCGAAATACTGCGGTATGGCGGAAAAGAGAAACATCATCTTAACGCTGATTATCGGCGGTGCGCTCGCCGGTATGGGCGGTGCGCTGCTGTACCAGACGGACTATGAGCAGTGGCAGGTGACAATTTCCTCCGCTCCCGGTATGGGCTTTAACGGCATCGCGGCTGCGTTCCTTGGCGGTCTGGACCCTGTCGGCAGCATCTTTGCTTCTTACTTTATTCAGCATATCACCTCCGGCGGTGCGTATGTTGACAAGACGATGTACTGCTCGCAGATTTCCGATTTAATTGCCTCGCTGATTATCTATCTGTGCGGTTTCGTATTCTTTATTAAGTACGCGATTAACCTTCGTCTTTCCAAGAACGATTTTGAAAGCAAAAGAGGAAAGGCGCCTGCCGAAGTAAAGGCAGAAAAGAAAGGCGGTGAGAACGAATGATTTTAGCATTACAGTATACGTTAATATTTGCGTCCGTTCTTACCCTGGTAGCGCTCGGCGGCTGCTATAGCGAGCATTCCGGCGTTATCAACCTCGGTTTGGAGGGTATTATGGTTATCGGCGCCCTCGGCGGTGCGCTGACGATGATGTATCTGCCGGCGGGCTTACCCGGCTTTGTGACAGTGCTGTTAACGCTGCTCGGTGCTGTTCTGTTCGGCTTGGTCTATTCCGTGCTGCTTGCCGTTGCCTGTATCAACCTGAAGGCTGACCAGACGATTGTCGGTACCGCGCTGAATATGCTCGGCACGGCTGCGGCGACGGTTATCGTTAAGGCAATCAACACTGCCAAGAATCCTGACGACGTTTCCTCCACGATTAACTATGTGGAGCCGAAAAAGGCGTTTATCGTCAATATCAACGGCTTTGAATTCAACTGGTTTATGCTGATTACCGTAGTGATTCTGGCGATTGCCTGGTTCGTGCTGTATAAGACGAAGTTCGGTCTGCGCCTGATGGCGTGCGGCGAGCATCCGCAAGCAGCCAATTCTGTCGGTATCAGCGTTTACAAAATGCGCTGGGCTGGCGTGATGATTTCCGGCGTGCTCGGCGGTCTCGGCGGTATCTGCTACATCCTTGCCGGTGTTTCCGAGTGGAAATT
The DNA here is from genome assembly GCA_937915775.1 of uncultured Clostridia bacterium. Classification (GTDB taxonomy): domain Bacteria; phylum Bacillota; class Clostridia; order Oscillospirales; family Acutalibacteraceae; genus Eubacterium_R. Next base: position 6,523 of record CALGGQ010000044.1, read on the forward strand.
TGAAAACGGCGTTGCCGGCTTCGGCTTCCTGTCGCTTGCCGTGATGATTTTCGGTCAGTGGAAACCGACGCGCATTGCGCTGGCTGCGCTGCTGTTCGGCTTCTTCCGTGCGCTTTCCAACGTCTATTTCGGCTTTGGCTGGCTGCTTTCACTCAACATTCCGAGCGCCGTTTACAATATGATGCCGTACATCATCTCGCTGCTGGTGCTTGCCTTCACCTCCAAGAAGTCAAGAGCCCCGAAGGCAGAGGGTATCCCGTACGACAAATCAATGCGATAAGAGGCTGTTATGGATAACTTGATTATCGGAATTGCCGGCGGCTCCGGCAGCGGCAAATCCACCTTAACCGAAAACATCAAAAAACGCTTCGGCGAGGATGTCACCGTCGTTTTGCATGACTACTATTATAAAGCGCACGACGATATGACCTATGAGGAGCGCACTAAGCTCAATTACGACGAGCCGTCCGCCTATGATACCGATTGGATGCTGCGCAATCTGATGCAGCTGAAAAAGGGTGAAAAGGCGATTGCGCCGGTGTATGATTTTTCCATTCATAACCGCCGTCCCGAAACGCAGGAAATCCTCCCCACAAAAGTGATTGTGGTGGAGGGAATCCTGGTGCTGGAGGATAAGCAGCTGTGCGATTTGTTTGACATCAAGGTGTTTGTTGACGCGGATGCGGATATCCGCATTATCCGCCGTATCAAGCGCGATATGCAGGTGCGTGCAAGGTCGTTTGACAGCATCGTTAACCAGTATATGACAACGGTTAAGCCGATGCACGAGATGTACGTTGAGCCGTCCAAAAAGAATGCGGATATCGTCATTCTGCACGGCGGTGAAAACACGGTGGCGCTTGATTTGCTGTATCATAAAATCGCAAACTATATCAACGGAGTGGAGTCATAATGGCAAAGCTGTATTTCAAATACGGTGCAATGGGCAGTTCCAAAACTGCAAATGCTCTGATTACCAAATTTAATTATGAGGAGCGCGGGATGAAGGTGTGGCTGATTAAACCCTCCACCGATGACCGCGACGGTAAAACGCATATCCGCTCGCGCATCGGGCTGGCGGCTGACGCCGACGTCATCGCGCCGGAGGATAATATTGGTGAGCTGCTGAAAAAGCAGGAGGGGATTGACGTTATCATCTCCGATGAATGTCAGTTCTTCACGGCAGAGCATATTGACCAGCTGCGCGAAATCGTGAACTTTCAGGATATTCCCGTGCTGTGCTTCGGGCTACGAACGGACTTTTTGACCCACCTGTTCCCGGGCAGCGCCAGGCTGTTTGAGGTGGCGGATTCCATCACCGAAATCAAAACGATTTGCTCCTGTGGCGCCAAGGCGATTGTCAATGCGCGTATTGCTGCCGACGGTAAGATTATTACCGAGGGCGAGCAGGTAATGCTCGGCGGCAACGAAAGCTATGTAGCGATGTGCCACAAGTGCTGGGCAAAAGCGATTAAGGAGCAGAACCATGCTTAATGCTGTCTTATGGGATTATGACGGCACGCTCGCCGATTCCTATGAGAAGAATTACTACGTTACCCTTGAGGTGCTGCGTAAGGGTGTGCCGCGGCTCTACCGTGAGCCGCCCGCAGCGCTCGCCTCGGTGGCAACCTTTTTTGAGGCAGTCACTGTGTTTGAGGACTGGCGAAAGCTGTATACGGAGTGTTACGGGATGACGCCGGAGGAAACCGAGCTTGCCGGCAGGCTCTGGAGCGTCTGCCAGCGTGAAAGCACCCTGACGGCGCCGTTGTTTGACGGCGTCGGTGAAATATTGCAGCGCTATGGCGACAGAAAACAGGGCATCGTTTCGCAGAACAGCGGGGAGGAAATCCGCGTCGTTCTGCACGATAACGGACTGGACGGCTGCGTCGGTTATGTCTGCGGGTATACGGACGTGCCGCAGTTTTCGCCGAAGCCGTCGCCCGTGCCGTTTCTGAAATGCGTGGAAATGCTGCACATTCAGCCGTCAGCCGATAAAATTGTCTATATCGGCGACCACGAGGAGGATGTGCTTTTCGTGCGCAATATCCGCCGCTATTATGAAGATAACGGTGTTCCTATTAGGATATTATCCGTTGCCGCGTCGTATTCCGGCAGCCGCCCTGCAACATGGGAGCATCAGCCGGATTATGTTGCGCATAGTATTAAGGAACTCGCTGCCATTCTGAAAGAAATTGATGAGGAAACGGTATGAAGGTTTTAAATTTCGGTTCGCTGAATCTTGATTATGTTTATCGTGTGAAGGAATTTGTGCAGCCCGGTGAAACGCTGGCGGTTCTCTCGCAGGAGGTGCTGGCGGGCGGAAAAGGACTGAATCAATCCGTTGCGCTGGCAAGGGCGGGCGCTGAGGTATACCACGCCGGTCTTTACGGCAAGGGCGGTGAGCTGCTGAAACAAACGCTCACTGACAGCGGCGTGCATACGGAGTATCTGCTATCCTCTGAGGAGCTGCAGGGCAACGCCGTTATTCAAGTAAATGATAAGGGCGAAAACTGTATTCTGCTTTACGGCGGCTCGAATCAGTGCATTACCGAACAGCAGATTGAGGAAACGCTCTCGCATTTTTCCGCCGGCGATTATCTTGTGCTGCAAAATGAGATTAACCATCTGCCGCTGATAGTGGATAAGGCATATGCTATCGGTATGAAAATCGTGCTGAATCCCTCGCCGTTTAACGAGAAGCTGAATGACGTGGATTTCGGCAAGCTCAGCTGGATTTTCGTCAATGAAATTGAGGCAAAGCAGCTTTCCGGCTTTGACGATGCGGACGCCGCCTATGCGGCAATTCATCGGCGCTACCCCGATTTGTCGGTGCTGATAACTCTCGGCAAGGCGGGCAGCGTGGCGTATACCAACGGCGAGCGCTGTGTGCAGCCGATTTTTGACGTCAAGGTCGTGGATACCACGGCAGCAGGCGATACCTTTACAGGCTATTTCATCGCTTCGGTGATGCAGCAGCTGCCGCTCTCTGACGCGATGAAGCGTGCTACCGCTGCTTCCTCCATCGGCGTTTCCCGCAAGGGTGCCTCTCCCTCGATTCCCACCTCGCAGGAGGTTACTGAATTTCTGAACAACCGTTAAAAAGTTGATACAAAAAACCGCGTTCAGGCGTTGTCTGATGCGGTTTTTTATTTTCCTGAGATAATAGACTACTTTTGATATTCGATAAGTAGTATATTATTAATAATTATTAGATTAGCATTGACTAACTAAAAACATATACGTTATGATGAAAAGTGGATGACAAGAAAAGAGGTGATTCCCACGGCGATAGCAACCTTTAAACGGCACGAAAAAAAGTATCTGATTACCAAAGCCGTGCGGGATGAATTGATGCCTCTTTTACTGGAGCATATGGAACTCGATGAATACTGTCTTGGCGGGAAGGAATACCGTATCTACAGCATTTATTATGATACGGTCAATCACGATGTAATCCGTGCCAATTCGCAGGGCATGAGCTATAAGGAAAAAATGCGCATCCGTTCCTACTATCCGCATAACGCTCCCGATGATACCGTCTTTATGGAGCTGAAAAAGAAGTGCAACGGTATTGGTAACAAGCGGCGTATCAAGCTGAAAAACAGGGAAGTGGCGCCTTTTGTGAAGGACGGTGTGCTGCCCGAGACGAAGGATTACCTCTCCTCGCAGGTGGCAAGGGAGCTTGCCTATTTTCTGAAGGTCAACCGCGTGCAGCCTGCGCTGTATGTGCAGTATGACCGACTGGCGCTGTTCGGCAAGGAAGATAAGGATTTCCGCATCACCTTTGACCGCAATGTCCGTGTGCGGCGAGAACACTTTGCGTTCGGCGAGCGGGAGGAGGATGAACTGCTGCTTCCGGACGATCCGTTTATTATGGAGATAAAAATTCTCGGCGCGATGCCGCTCTGGCTGTCACGCCTGCTGAGTGAAAAAGAAATATACAGCCGCGGCTTTTCCAAGTACGGCGTGAAGTACCGGCGTGATGCCGAGCAGAAAAAGCTGGTTTATGCCCTTGAGGACAAAAACGGCGAAGCGGTTGATTTTGATTATTTTCTGAGTGAATAAGGAGTATACAGATGAAGGATTTTTTATATAATCTTACAAGCGGCGACTGGGCAACCTCGCTGGATTGGAAAAGCGTGCTGGAGGTAGTACTTTCCGCCGCGGCAATCGGCTTTCTTATCAGTCTCGTTTATATGTTTACCCACAGAAAAGAGGGCTATTCACAGGCGTTCTGCGTGTCGCTGATTCTGCTCTCACCGATTGTCGGTATGGTTATTCTGGTCATCGGCAATAACGTAGCCACCGCCTTTTCACTGGCGGGCGCGTTTGCACTGGTACGCTTCCGCAGCGCGCCCGGCGACCCGAAGGATATTGCCTATGTTTTCCTGAGCGTGACGATGGGCTTGACCTGCGGACTCGGCTACTGGATTTATGCGGCGCTGGCGGTTGCTGTAATCTGTGTGATTGTGCTGGTACTCCATTTTACCAATTATGCGGGTAAAAATGCGAATCGCTTTGAGCTTAAAATCACGGTTCCCGAAACGCTGAATTACGTCGGTGCCTTTGACGAGGTGCTGAAAAAATATACGAACAGCTTTGAAATGAAGCGTGTGAAAAGTGTGGATTTCGGCTCGCTGTTTGAACTGACCTTTGATGTCACGCTGAAGGATAAAAACGAAATCCGTCAGCTGCTTGACGAGCTGAGAGCCATTAACGGCAACCTGAAGCTGATGCTGTCCGCGGATTCCTCTGCGGCACGCAATTTCCATTTCCAGTAAGAAAAGAGCAAGAGAATGAAAACAAAAACCATTACGGTACTGCTGGCGCTTCTGACAGCCGTTGCCATTGTGTTTGCCGCCTGTACTGCGGGTCAGCCGCCTGCCAAGGAAGTCGCTGCTGAGCAGTCAATGACCACGGAGCTTGTTACCATCGAAGCGCCGCCTGAGGAGGTTATCTCCTTCACAGTGACGGATGCAGCGGGCAATGTGCTGTCGCTGATTCCGATTTATAATGCGGACGCCGTTTCGATTGTGGCAGGCTATGCGGAAAGCGCGACGGACGCAGCCGGCAATCAGTTGACGCCGCAGCAGCTTTCCGCGATCGGCAGCATTATCGGTGTTACAGCGAAGGATAATACTCTGACGGCCGATACCGATGCTGACGGCAATCCCCTCATCATCGAATCCTATGCGGACAGCGAGGGACTCTTGATTGCCATGAAGGATGTCAAGGACCTCAATCAGAACGCGGATACAGAGGAATTCTTAAAACTGAATCTCGCAACGGATGCCAACGGCATCCTGCGCTATATGGTGGAATATACGGCTGTTGCCGTCGTCAGCAAAAAGGAAGGCGAAGCCACGGTTGTTCTCGACGGTCAGAAGCAGCAGGTCAGCGCTGTAGATGCTTCCGATACGGCAGTTGCGCAGAAAATGCAGCAGGATAAGCAGCAAAATGAGAAGCAGCAGGAGGAAAACCGTCAGCAGGTGTCCTTAATTTCTGCCACTTCCGAGACGGATTCCTCCGTAGCGGATACCGGTATGACAACGGCGGTCGGTCCTGCTTCCACAACCGTGCCGGGCGGCAATGCTCCGTCCACGACTGTGCAGGGCACGACAGGAGCTTCAACGACGGCGCAGAGCGGTGAAACGCCGTCAGCGACTGCTCCTACCGGCGATAATACGCCGACCTCGCCGTCACAGCCATCCGGCAGTGATACCGACAGCACCGAAGTGCCGACGCCGTCAAATGCACCGACGCAGCCGTCCCCGTCCGATACGGGCAGCGGTAATCAGCCCGGCAATGGCGGAGATAATTCCTCCGGCAGCGGTGGGGAAAAGCCGTCTGATACCGGCGGAAATACACCGTCCGATACCGATTCCGGCAACCAGTCCGGAAACGAAAACCCACCGGCAGAAGAGGAAGACACACAGCCCTCAACAGAGACGACGAGCGCCGCGCCCGAGGAGGAGCCGAAGCTCGGTATCGTGCTGCTGCCGAACCGAACGGCAAAGAGCGACGCACCCGGTGTATCCGTTACAACCGGCGCGGTGACGATTACGCAACCCGGCGATTATGAAATCACCAGCGAAACCGATGTATGGCACGGTCAGATTATTATCCGCCTGCCCAATACCGAAAAGGCGGAGGTGGCGTTCCGTAACGTCGCAATTCAGAACGATACCACTAATATCATTCAGATTATTGACAGCAGCATTGATGAGGACAGAAGCTTTCTGGAAGCGGAGAGCGGGCTTGATGAATATGCGAGCGATTATGTGGAGATGCTCTCGGAATACGATATGGCACCGAATGTTCAGCTCTCCTTCCCGGAGGGTACCTCCTCGTCCTTTACCACAACGGTGAACAGCCACACGGGCGTGCTGTATAATGAGTCGAAGCTGATTATTAAGGGGCACGGAAATGCGACTTTCTCCTCTGTGAGAAATCCGAACAACTGTATCTGCTCCACCAAGAGCATCAAAATCAGAAATGTGCATCTCAGCCTGAACACGCCGCAGAGCGAAAGCACCTCGGTGCTTGACAAAGCAACCGGCTCCGCCAAGGGTATTTTCAGTTACAGCCGTATCACAGTGGAGAGCGGTACTCTTACCGTCAGAACGAACGGCGACGGTATCCGCTGTCAGAAGCTGGATATGCTTGACGGCTCGGTGGATATCAAATCCTCTGCGTGCGACGGTATTGATGCGGACGATATGATTGTGATCGGCGGCGGCAATATCAGGGTGACGGCGTTTGAAAAATATGCCTACAAGGTCAGAAGAATTAACAACACCGATAAGGGCTATGTCAAGGGCAGAGCCAGACCGGATAAGGGCGATACGTTTGAAATCAACGGCGGTACGGTCATCGGCGAAAGCAAGCGCATCAGCACCGTGCAGCCCTCCTCAGCGCAGGCGAGCCTGTCCTGCCGTATTGTCAAGCCGAGCGCCGGAACAAATGCGGCGCTGTTGGAGACGAAAACACCCGATTACATCAGCATTGAAGGGGTGAAAACCTCTGAAAATAAATGTACCAAGTTCCTGTATTCTGCCGCTTCTCTGAAAGCAGGGAAGCTTTACAGTGTTTCTGCCGGCGGCAATACGACGCAGATGACCGCAGCAGACTGGAACAGTACCGCAGGAACCGCCAGAGTGATTTCTGTGCAGTGATAACTCCTTGATTAAGGTGATGACTATGAAAAAAACATTGAAAAAGGGAATCGCCATTTTGCTGGCAGCAGCTGTTTTGCTGATATCCGTAACGGTCCCGCTCTTCGTCTTTGCCGTATCGACTGCCGATACGTTGGACGGCGCCAACTATAAGGTCCCGAATATATGGGCAGACCCGGAGAATATCATCACGCAGGACGATGTGACGGCATTTGCCGGCGGCAATAAAACGGCGCTTGCCGGTGCTGTCGGTATCCACAGAATTCAGAATTCGGGCAACTATTATCTGTTTTTGCCCTCGAATGCGGATTGCAGTCATCTGAAATTCTGGTTTACCTCTACAAGTACGGTAACGCTCGGCGGCGTTGAGCTGACCAACGGGGCGTATACCGATGTGCTTTCCGGTATCAATGAAGGCGGCATTTCACAGAATTATACGCTGAATATCGGCACAACCTCTTATAGCATTACGGCGATGAAATCGGGCGGTGTCGGCGCGGTGTATATCGATACGCAGTCCGGCTCCCTTTCCTCCATTCACAGCAGCAAGAGCAACGTGGAAAGCGGCACGATTCTCGTCACCCGTCCCGACGGCACGATTGATTATGACGGCGTGCTGGATTCAATGCACGGCAGAGGAAATGCCTCGTGGGACTATACCACGAAAAGACCTTACAGCATTAAACTCGCTCAGTCCAGTAAGCTGCTCGGCATGAGCAAATCGAAAAAATGGGCGCTGTGCGGCAACTATGACGTGATTGACAATACGCTGCTGAGAAACGAAATCACCTATGATTTTTCGGATTATATCGGCGTGCCGTATCAGGTGCATTGCAAGCCGGTAGACCTTTATGTTAATCAACAGTATCTCGGTTCCTATCAGCTGACGGAAAAGCCGCAGCTCAAGTCCTCACGCATAGATGTGACGGACGCATATGAAAATCTGGAAATCGCTAATCCGAATGTCAATGTCAGCACCGCGGCTGCCAATTCCGTTTCACAAAGCAACAGTTCAACCATTGGGCAGAAGGAATATTCCTCCTCTCTGACAGACCCGGACGACGTGACGGGCGGTTACCTTTACGAGCTGGAAATTTCCAGACGGTGGGTAGAGGAATACGCCGGCTTCTGCGCCTATAACCGCCAGGGTTGGACGGTGAAAAGCTGTGATAGGGCGTCCAAGGGAATGATTGATTACAGCTACGATTTGCTGTTTGCACTGGGCGCCTCGGTTTATAATAACGGCGTCGTTCCAAGCAGTGCCGTTTCTGAAAAATACGGCTCAGGCTGGACGGCAACCACTGTTAACAATCCTGCTCCTGCCGAACAGTACCGCGGACTGAGGTGGAGCGATTTGCTCGATGCGGAATCGGCAGTGCTCTATTACTGGACGCAGGAATACTTCTGTAACCTTGATGCTTCAACAACGTCTACCTATTTCTTTAAAGACAGTGATTCGGTGGACTCCAAGCTGTACGCCGGTCCCGTATGGGATATGGATAACTCCTGGGGCTATAATAAAAATGAAAGCAGATGGGGGCACAGCCGCACCAGCGCGCAGGATTGGTATGCCAAGAACACCGCGATTTACCGCTGGAACCAGAGTGACGCGCTAACAACTTATACTGCGGGCTCCCGTGTGCCGCGCTCGTTCTACGGCGCGCTGTGCTACAACTGCCCCGATTTCTGGGCAATGGCGGAGGATTACTGGTACAGCCGCGTTGAGCCGGCTACGCAGATATTACTCGGTAATGCCGAGGACCCGACGGGCAAGCTGCATTCCGTTGCGTGGTACACCGCGATGATTGAAAAATCGGGCAAGATGAACAATGTCCGGCACGGCATTTCCGCTTATAATGCAGCGACGATTACTACCGAATCGACCGCATGGCTTGTGAAAAGAAATACCTGGCTGAACGGTCAAATCAGTAAGCAGTCCATCAGCAATGCTACGGTGGAGGCTGTTCCTGATGAAACCTTCGACGGTACCGAAAAGACGCCCGCTCTGACGTTGACCTACAGCGGTATTGTGCTGGAGGAGGGGAACGATTACACCGTTTCTTACGCTGACAACACAAACGTCGGCTATGCCTCATTTGTTGTGACAGGTGCCGGCAGATTTACCGGTGAACTTTACGACGGCTTCAATATCGTGAAGGGCGATGTACCGGCGGTTTCACTCAACGAAGCAGCGTATGCCGGCGATGTGCTCGAGGCAGATATAGCACAGCAGCTGGCAGGAAGCGTGCAGTACCAGTGGTACGTGAACGGCAGCGCCGTCAGCGGTGAAACGGGCAGTGAGTATACGGTACGCGCCGAGGATGTCGGCAAGACAGTGACGCTCGGTGTCACAGGCGACGGCATTAATCTGAATGCCGTGCAGGTCCTTTCCAACGGCTGTACGATTCTGGAGGGTATCCGCCCGACCGGCTATGAGGTGACGATTGCCTCCTGGAATTATGATTATACTGCCGACCCGCTGACGCTGGATACGCAAAACGATACCGGCGTTTACCGCTATGCGGCAACAAGCGGTGAAAAGACAGACGGCGCGGCGCTCTATGCGACGATTGATACCGTTAATCCCGCCAAGATAAAATGGATTGATGTCGGTGATGAATTCAAGCAGTCCGTCGGCACGCTGACAAAAGACCGCGTGCCTGTCATTGAGCCAAGCTCGAAAAACGGCGTTGCCTGGGCGGCGTACCCGTATTTTGAAACGGCGGTGACAACGAAGGGCTATGAGAATATCACGTTCTCCGCGAACCTCGGCGGCACCAAGAAGGGTCCGTCCACCTGGAAGTTGCAGTATTCGCTCGACGGCAGTACCTTTACGGATATTGAGGGCGCGTCTTACACGATAACGGCCAACAAAACGATGGTAAGCGCGTTTGACAGTGTTGCGCTGCCAGCGGAGTGCGATAATAAAAACACTGTTTATATCCGCGTGATTTCCGGCGCCAATACGATGATTTCACCGCCGACTTCGCAGTATCTGACCGATGCGAACAAATACAGCGGTGCTGCTGCTATCAATAATATTGCGGTCAAGGGCGCTCTGCTGTCCGCGATTACCTCGCTTGACGCACCCGAGATTATCACGACCTCCGGCAGTGAAAACCTTTACAGCACCGATACGGTAACGGTACGCGATACAAACGGCGGCGCCAATGTGTATTACAGCGTTGACGGCAGCACGCCGCAGCTGTTTAACAGTGCCTTTAACCCGTTTGCCACTGCGGCAAAGCGCGGCGACACGGCGCATATTACGGCGTACGCGCAGTTTGAGGAAATAGTTTCGCCGGTAACGGAGCTGACTGTCATCTACAAGGGCGGCAACATCAGCGAGTTTTCCTATGCCAAATATCCCGATAATGAGACGAACGGCGCTGTTTTCTCCACCGGCGGCGACTACGGCAAGAGCGCTAAGATGACTGCCTATGCGGACGGTACCTCGCAGTATCCGCCGCTCTGGAACGACAGTAACAAGGCATTTGCCGTTTCTCCCGACGATGGGCAGAAATGGTCGAATCAATCCGGCTTTACCTTCGAGATTTCTACGGCGGGCTATACTGATATTCGTCTGAGCTGCGATGCGTATACCACTGCTTCCGGACCGAAGTCGGCGTCACTGCAGTACAGCCTGAACGGCACGAACTGGAGCACTACCTCCTATAATAACATCGTGCTGCCGACAGCCCTTTCGGCGTATCTGACTGACGTAGCGCTGCCTGCGGAATGCAGCAACCAGGAGAAGGTCTACATTCGTCTGATTACCTTTGAAAACAAAACGAACGACGGCAGCACGCTGCATAATAATTTGTCAAAGGGTAATTTGTATATCAATAACATTGTCTTCAGCGGCGAAAGCAACGGCAAGTACCGTATGCCGTATACGGAAAAGACCTCCGATTACTTCGGAGGCGGCTCCATTCAATATATAAGCCCGGACAGTGAAGCGATGAAATACCGTGTCAGCGATGCCGACGGCAATACCATTGCTTCCGGTAATTATCCGGCAGGCGATATTGCGATTGCCTCTCTCGTCGGCTTTAATCCTGCAGTGGCGGGACCGTACACGGTTTCCGTCTGGTGCGGCGACAGCGAGGAGCGCTCGCTTGTGAACACACGGCAATATTACTATAAGGGCGAAACAATAGCCGCCTTTAAGTACAATAACAGCGACCGACCGTTTGATGCTTTCTGGGATGAAACTGCGCTGAAGGCGTATAATACCGCCGGCGGCGATTTGACCTCACTCGAAAACAGGAGCACGCTCTCGATGTTCCCGAACGGCGTTAATGCAACAGCGCTGACGTATACGGATACCTACGGGGTCAAAGCGGAGTGGAAGAGCGATAACCGCTTTACCGCCACGAAAAACCTTGACAACCCGAGCGGCAACGGCTACTGGCTGAT
>CALGGQ010000045.1 GCA_937915775.1 uncultured Clostridia bacterium
CCAGTACGATAGTATTCCGAAGCTTTGTTTGCTTTTGATAATCACTCGCAGCATTAGAGTATTGTGAATAGGCGTATTGCAGGATACTTTTTATATTTGACAGGGAAATGGTTTTTGGAAGGGCAATAGGCTCCTTGTATTTGATCTTTATCTTGTGAAACGGATTGATATCAATGATATTCTCCATTTCCATAAAGTGATAAAATGCCTTAATACAAGCAATTTTGCGCTTTGCACTTTTGGGTTTGTATTGTTTATGCATGGTGTCAATGTATTCTGTGATACATTCTTTGGACAAACAGTCCTTCTTCTGCATAAACGCATTAAACTGTTTCAGGTCAATTTTGTATGCCTTGATAGTTAAAAGGCTCAAACCTTTCAAATCACGACATACAATTAAATAATTTTCGATTTCATTCGATAATTCTTGCATTTCTTTACCTCCATTTGTTTAGTACAAATATTATGAAGTAAGATGCGCTTTTTGTCGATAGAAAAATATATTAATTAAGGATAACTAATAATTATCAGATAATGAGGTAAACATATGATAAGCCGGAGAAGCTTCGTTAAAAAGTTTGCAGAAAAATGTAAAGCTGATAGTGCAGCTTTGTTTTTAGGTGCTGGAATGAGCATTGATGCGGGTTTGCCTTCTTGGAAAGGTTTGTTTGCGCCGCTTGCTACTGAGCTGGAAATTGATATTGATAATACTAACTATCAAATATATGATATTGCTCAGTTCTATGCAAATGAGTTTGGAAAAAATGAATTGTATAAAAAAATAGGACAAGAAATCAATAGAATATTAAAATCTTCTGAATCACTAGACCAATTATCACATATGCAATGCAATTCAATATGGACCACAAATTTTGATCAAGTACTTGAGAATAATCTTGAAAGGATTGGAAAAATAACAAATGTAATTAGCAAAGAATCTGATTTGATAGGTTGTGATTTGAATAAAAACATTAATATTTTTAAACTTAACGGAGATATTCGTGATATTCAAAACGCAATAGTTACCAAAGGCGACCTAGAAAAGTATAATGAAAATCACAATTACTATCTGGCTTTTTTTAAAAAAGAGTTAATTACCAAAACATTCTTATTCCTAGGTTATAGTTTTACAGATTCGCTTGTTCTCCCTTGTATTTCAGAACTGGGTCGAGCATTTAACAATAATCAGCCACATCATTATACGATCCTAAAAAGAGAAAATTCAACCGACTTTATTAAATTCGTTAAAGATTTAGAAGAAAGATATCAAGTTGATGTTTTATTAATTGATAGTTATGATGAATTACCAAATATCTTAAGTGAAATCAACTATTATACTAATCAAAAGAATGTCTTTATTTCAGGTTCATATACAGAAAATAATGAAGATAAACTCTTATATATTGACGAATTATGTAGAACAATTACAAATATTCTTTATAAAAATGGATATACCATCATAAATGGGTATGGTTATAAAGTGGGATACTACATTGCTTCTGAAGCGACAAGATTGTTAATTGAGGAAAATGTTACTGATTTTAAATCCCATTTGCAAATGTATCCTTTTAATGAGCACTCTTCATTGGCTGCAAAAACTAAACATAGAGAATTCATGATACAGAAATCAAATTTTTCTATATTCATGTTTGGCTCTGGATATAAAAACAGTGGCGTTATTGAAGAATTTAGAATAGCAAAAAAGAATAAAAATAGAATTATTATACCTATCGGTAGTACTGGCGGTAGCGCAAACGTTATATTAAATGAGGTAAAAAAGAATCTAATTGATTATCCTTATTTAGAAAAATATATAGATGTATTGGAAAATGAAACAAATTCGGAAATAATTGCTAAAACAGTATATTCAATTATTAACGAGAATTTAAAGCATTCCATTTAGTAACAATATAAGCGATAACTCGGCAATAATTATCTCTTTATGATTATATTGAATATTAAGTTTTGTAAATGTAAAAAGGTATTCTAGAATTTTACATAAATACAACGCTTCGTTACAAATTAAATCATTTTCTCGCAAATATAAATACAGAGAATAAATCATACTAATTTGTGCATTGAAATTATCTCTTGAAATCGAATTGTATGTTTGCAACAACTTATAAATATACGGTTCTTTAATTGCAGATAAATCATATTCAGATAAAGAAGGTGTAATATCTAAAGGAGATTTGTTTATCTTATCAACAAGAAATTTTGTGACTATTTGATTGACAGATAAAAGAGTCCCTGTTTGATCGTTTATTTCATTATAAATTAAGTTTTCTATTTTGTTTTGGTACTCAACCGGTAAATCATGAAATGTAATGTTATATAGGATAGGAAAAATGAAGATATTTCGTTCTTTTAGTTCATTGAATATCCTTTTTTCTTCTTCTACTGCACAAGGACTTTGAAATAAATTCTTACTATAAATAACAATAAAGTATGTATTGTGCTTTATTGCATATTCAAAATTCTTTTCCTTCTTTTTATCTCCTAAAATTAATTCGTGATAATCGTACCAAACAGGAATCCCATAATTCTTTAAATGGTATAGACACGACTTTGCTGCTGTGTATCGATCACCGCTTGAAAAACACATAAACATAATTATTACCTATTGATAATTATTAGTTATCCTTTATTGAAACAGACAATAATAAAAATCTTACAATATCATTGAACAACCTACTTTATCAAAACACAGGAAATAAAATATGTTTTCAAAAAAGAAAAAGCATACTAATATTATAAGAAAAACTCTAGCGTATTTAGACCGATACTCAAATTTTATTCAATCGCTCTGTGCTATAATTTCTGTTTTTGTCATAGGTGCTGTTTCGATATTAGTAGCAGATAATGCGAATAGAATTGCTGAGAAAGAAAATGAAATAGCGGATAAACAATTGCAAGTCAGCATTGCTGAAAATAAACCTATTATCTCGTTTGCATTAATTAAAAATGATAATGGAGAGAATACAATTGAGATTAATAATGAAGGCATCGCTCCGATTTCATATAATGTTGACGTTGTAACATTTTTTACTTTCCTGAATAGTGAAAACCATTTTGGTAAAGAAATGACAAATATTTTTACATGGGGAGATAGCTATGAGTTAAAGACAATTAACGATGGCAAGGGAAAAATAGCTGAGTTAACCGTTATGGACTTTAATAACGAATATGTTCAAAATATAAATACGGGTGTTCAAAAGTTAGTCAATGAGTACAATGACGGACTGTGGCAAACAGAATTTATATATATCATTCGCGTTGAGTGTGTTGATATATTTGAACAACATAATTATACTTATATCATGTATGATGGGTTTGAAGGAAATATCTTGACAGAAGAATTTGGCAAACAGCTCGTTGACGAATGGGAATTTATTACACTTGGATGGCATTATGAAGAATTCAAAGATGAGCCTATTCCAATTGTACTTAAATACTCCGCTGCTACTCCTGAAAAATTATTAGGAAACGCTGTTGCATGTTTGAGAGCTAAAGACCTGTATGCCCAAGATATTAATGGAAACATTGCCTATTATGGCGATTATGAACCGGATAGATATGTTGAAGATTTAAAATAAAGGAGAATAATGTATTGAATATTGATTTTTCAAGATTATCTTTTAATCAAAATACCCATTTAAATCCAAGAGATATTTTTATGTCTATGCCTTCCAAGGATAAGAAATATGAGTATCCCAGAGATGTTCAAAGTGAGGTTTGGAATAAATGGTTTGCTCAACGGAGTAAGCGAAACAATATTATAAAAATGAATACTGGAAGTGGAAAAACAACTATTGGTTTACTGGTATTACAAAGTTGTCTCAATGAGGGTATCGGGCCTGCAGTATATGTTGTTCCTGATACTTACTTGGTAAATCAGGTCTGTAACGAAGCAAAAATGTTGGGAATCGCTGTTGTTACTGATGAAAATGATATGAACTTCAGCAGGAACAAAGCAATTTTGGTAATCAATATTTATAAGTTAATAAATGGAAAATCTGTCTTTGGAATGAGGCACAATGGTAAAGATATTGAGATCGGTAGTATTATTATTGATGATGCCCACGCCTGCTTTTCTATTATAAAGCAACAATATACATTATCTATTCCTTACGATAACCCTTCATATAATCTAATTCGTGATTTGTTTTCAGAAGCTTTAATTGCACAAAATGCCAACAAATATTACGATGTATGTAACAGGGATAGTCAAGACTTATTTATGCTTGTTCCGTTTTGGGAGTGGCAAAAACGACATAATGAGGTCTATCAAATCATTAATAAAAACATATCTGAAGACGATCCTATTCGATACATACTCCCACTGCTTGTAGATTCATTTGAACACTGTGATTGTATTGTTTCTAATAAGAGAATTGAAATAAGCATTAAGAGCCTCCCCATAGCCAAAATCACGTCGTTTCAGCAGGCTAAACGCAGAATTTTTATGAGTGCAACGCTCTCGGATGATAGTGTACTGTGCTCTGAATTGGGGCTTTATCCGGAAGAAGTAGAAGCCATAATTTCTCCTGATAAAGCTAACGATATAGGTGATAGACTTATTATAATGCCTCAAGTTAGAAATCCATTTATTACGGATGATTCAATTAAAGAGCAACTCGTTGAGTATTCGCAAAAATACAACGTTGTAGTTCTTGTTCCATCACGTAGGAAAGCCGAATATTGGTCTGATGTTTCAAAGATGACTATGACTGTGGCAAATATGGAAGCCGGAATATCGCAACTGAAATCAGGACATGTTGGTTTAGTGGTATTAGTTAATAAATATGATGGTGTGGATTTGCCTGAGGATGCATGTCGAATTTTGGTGATTGATGGATTACCACCTATGAATACTTTGTATGATTTTTATGAAATGAATGCAATTCCCAATAGTTCTAGAATAAAGTGTCAACAGATTCAAAAACTTGAACAAGGCATGGGTAGAGGTGTACGCTCAAATTCTGATACATGTGCAATCGTTCTTATGGGTAGGGACATTAGTGACGTCATATATGGTAGGAATGGTTTGAATTATTTTTCTCGTGCAACAAGAGAACAGATTTCAATTTCAGATCAAATAATTGACCAGCTTGGCGAACAGCCGAGCATTGATTCAATTATGTCAATTTGTGATTATTCGTTGAATAAAGATAGCGGTTGGATTTCGGTAAGCAAATCTGCGTTATCAAATCTTGAGTATTCCACGGAACCACATTTTGATAGCATTCAAGTTGCACTTAGAAAATCCTTTGATTGTGTGTCAAAACATCAAATTGATGAAGCGATTGATATAATCAATGTTGAGATTAATAACACAGCTAATGAAGAAACGAAAGGTTTTTTACTTCAATACAAAGCAGAAATAACGAATTTTAAAAATTCTGCGGAAGCGCAAGAGATTATTCTTAAGGCTAATCAGTTCAATCCTATGATGCTTAACCCAATATCAGGTGCAGTTCCATTAAAGTATTCAAAAAAGATAAGTGATCAAGCAAGTTCCATTCTTGAATATCTTAATGAAAATGACTTGGAGCCAAATGCTTTTGTTATTCGAATTGATACCGTTCTTAGTGATTTGAATTTTGTATCAACTTCATATAAAAAATTTGAGGCAAACATTAAAGAACTTGGATTGCTTTTAGGATTATTGTCAACAAGACCTGAAGAAGAAAGCGGTAGAGGTCCCGATAATTTATGGGGATTAAATAATCAAGAATATATGGTTATTGAGTGTAAAAACGAAACAACCACTACTCTTATTTCAAAGCATGATTGTAATCAATTAAACGGTTCGATTAATTGGCTTACTGAAACTTATCCCGGACACCAAAACTGCTATCCAATTATGATTCATAATTCAAATGTTTTTGCTTTTGAATGTTCTCCAGATGAAAACATTAGAATAATGACCCCGGTGTGTTTAGATAAATTTAAGTCTTCGGTTAGAGAATTTGCAAATTCTATTACTACAAAGTTTGGATTTAAAGATGTTATGGCAATTACTAGTTCTTTAAAGGTCCATAAATTACTTGGTAGTATGATTTATGATAATTATACTTACGCATTTAAAAAACAAATTAAATAAAACCAAAACCACTTTGACACATGATTCAAAGTGGTTTTTTCGTCTATTCAAACTTATTAACATTTCCAAATATTGAAATCAACTGTTCTCTAAAACCAGAGATAGGATTAATATATAGTATTTTCAAGTGTTTAATAGCTCTTGTAATTGAAACATACAATAAATTCTTTGCTTGATTGTATTTTTTTAATTGTTCTACCGAAAACGAAATCTCTTCGTTATAATTAGAGAAAAACATATTAAAAAAGTTTTTTTGTCGCCCAAAATCATCACCCATAATTATTACGACGTTATCAAATTCTAGTCCTTTAGTTCCATGATATGTGTGATAAATAATATCATTATTTTTATACTGACGATTAATATAACTGTACCAATTATTAAACGGTTCAATATTAATAGAAAGCAAGTTTTCAACTGCGGTTATTGAAGCTGCTTTATCTTCATCTGTAAAAGATGAAGGATAAAGTTTATCGCATACAAATTCTTTTACGCCTTCAACTGTAATATTTTCTATATCAAAAATAGAATCTATAATTCGACGGAATATATTAGAATAAATTGAATCCTCATTATAAATATTACAAAGAGCCGAAATGATATCAAGCAGTTCTGATACCTGTATATTTGTAACTACAGATAGTATGTCGTGTAATTCGTCTATATTTATATTAGAACAATCTGATTTTGAAAGAATGTTATATATAGGAGTCCTTTCATTTTTAATCAATGTATAAAAATCAACAATTCTATAAATTAATAATGGTATATCGCCTAGTTTGTTTATGTCTTCACTTAACAATTCAGTGGATAATTGGTCAAAATGACTCTTATAATACTTGGTGTTTTTAAAAAAATCATATATGGGCTTGATGCCCAGATGAGTTGCTACGGATTCATTAGTAAGAACAAAACAGTGAAGAGGAACCTCGTTCAACTCGGATTTGGCGTTTTCGATGAAGTCATTGATTTGTTCAGATGTACCATAATAGAATTCAACTGAACCTCCAGATGAATCGCTATATATTGAAACCTGATCAATCTCATCGTTTCTTATTTTATTTGCTACACCGATTACTTCATTGCATGAACGTCTGTTAAATCGCTTGTTTATGAATTCACAATTTGTGTGCAGTTCGCCTATTTTTGAACCTACCCCATCTGAATATATATTTTGAACTCTGTCTCCAAAATATCCAACGAAAAATTTATGACCATTCTCTAAGTTTTTTGCTTTTGTATCTAAGGCATTGAGTATTTCCACTACTATGGGACTAGTATCTTGATACTCATCTACAAAGAAATACGGATATGAATCGATTAGAATTTCTTGTAGTTTTTCATGTTCTATTATTAAAGATTTTGCATATTCCAATAATGAGTCGTGGCTTATTTTGAATTTATCCAATCTATCACTATTATATCGAGCATCGTATTCAATAGTGCATTTTCCTGGTTGTTCCATGCATTCTTTAATGCAGGTGTTATATCTATCTAATCTATAGAGCTTAATAAGTAAGGATTTAAAATTCCCTACATTGTTATATAGTGCAGGTTGCAGTTCTGGAAATACTTCTTTCATTACCTTTTTGTAATCCGTTGCCTTTAGATTATATGCATTGTAGAATTCTTCTTTGTTTTCTTCTTTTAAAATAAATTCTTTAAATGCTTCTTGTTCTTGTACCGTTAAGCTGTGATACATAGAAAACTTCGGATCACTAGATAAATCATTTCTTATTACAGTTATTTCATTGTTGATTTTTGCTATGTGGATATCTACCAATTCTTTTTTGTACGGCTTAATAATATCCCATAATCTTTCGTGAATAGTCGACACTAATACAATTTTACTATTTCCTAAACGTTCAGCAATTTCTTTTGCAGCAACATTTGTATATGTTATACAAATAATGTGTTGATTATTTTTTTCTAAAGTTCTTCCATATTTAACAACTACATATTTCAAACATTCTATAAGTGCATATGTTTTTCCTGAACCGGCACCAGAATTCATAATCGTAGATTTACATTCATCTATATTACCAAAAAGGTCATTTTGGATTTTTTGCTCTTCAAGCTCATAATTATGATTAATTATTTCTAACATGGATTATCCTCTTTCTGTATTCATTTGAATATAGTCTAAACCATCTTGAATATATTTTGGCAGTACAATTGTTTCTTCAGAAGTTATTAGTCGATATAATAATTCATTCGCTAAATTGCTTTTGCTGTTTGATAAAACAGATTGCCATTTAAATGAATTGGTTTTGTTATATTCTTTTTTTTCGTCTTCACCAACGATTTCAGAATATTTTCTTGGCTTAATGGACTTTAGGACTTCATTTAGCAAATTACTATTATAATTGGAAAGCACTAGTGCTTCTTCAAAACTTGTAGGATAAAATCCATTCTCTTTTTGTTGAAATACTACTTTAATGTTTTCATCTGTTATGTATTCAATATCATTATTCAGTTCATAATTGCCAGAATTATAGTATGCTATGGTTTTGTTTGTGGTTTTACGATGTTCTAAGGTGTCTATCTGTGAAAAGCTCTCTTGTTCCACTTTATCTCGTTCTATATCCAAATCAGTTATGATTAAAACAGGTATATTAAGTAACTTTAAAAGGTTATTATAAACTAACGCATGAGCTCCGTTTATTGACAAAACAGTGATAAATTTTCTTGATAATCTCTCGTTTTGCGAGATAAAGTATGGTAGGAGTACGTTTTCTGCAGCTCCTTCAATAAGAATGGCTGCGTCCGCAAAAAACAAATCGGAAGCGTTTAAAGTAAAATGTTTTTTTATAAACCTAAAGTCGTCGTTTTCTGTGTTGCCATCTTTT
This sequence comes from uncultured Clostridia bacterium, assembly GCA_937915775.1. Taxonomy (GTDB): domain Bacteria; phylum Bacillota; class Clostridia; order Oscillospirales; family Acutalibacteraceae; genus Eubacterium_R. The sequence goes on from CALGGQ010000045.1 coordinate 8,956, forward strand.
GCTACTCTTTTATCGTTCATCGGAACAACTTTAGTATTTGCGCCGTCGTGAGTAATATAGTTTATACTATTGAAGGTGCCGCCACTATGAATCTTGCTGTTTATAATATGACTTGAATGTGTTGACAAAACAAGCTGAGTGTTTAAATTTTTATCGTGTTGTTGCAATAAAATGGATATGGCATCGTTAATGTGCTTGATAAACAATTCTTGAAGTTGAGGATGCATATAGGTTTCGGGTTCTTCTATAGCAATAATATTTATTTTGCTATTAAATGAACTGTCTGGATATTGCTCCATATATTCAACAAGCTTAGATATTATTACCATTAGATTTGTATAACCTAATCCAAATTGATTTTCAGGTACGAAGTTATTGTTTTCGACATATTCATATTTAGCTATATTGTTAATTATCTTTTCAAATGTCAAATCTGAACGAAGTTTGACGGATATCCCTTCATCAACAATTTTTGTAAGGGTTTTATTGATTCCTTCTGTATGATTTTTATTAAAATCTCTTTCTAAATCAGAGTTGATTTTTTCAATACTCTCTAAAGTAGATGTCGTATCGTATGGATTTTCAGATTTATTTCGAGCTAATATGATTTTATTAAATGATTTTGAAAGACAATCATCAGTTGTAATTTTATTTGCTTGTATTTTAAAGAAGTCAATTAGATTAGTCAGTTTAAAATCTTTGATAACGGCATCATTTTCGTTAAGGTATAATAATTGAAAACTTGAGCTGTTAACTAGTTTTTGTAACTTATAAAAGTATAAAGGATATTCTTCTTCGTTGTAGTTTTCAGGATTTATCAATGCTTTAACAGCTGACCTGAACACTTCTGCTTCTTTAAGTTCGTATCTTATCCAAAAATGTATTTCTGTTGCAGTATGACTGATTGACATAAATGGAGCAATATTTACAATGTAGTCTTCTTTGCTTTTATCAAGACCTATTGTAAATTCGAACTCAAGATATGGAATTGCATCATAATTACCTTCTTTATACTTGTTTATTAGTTCTTTAATAAATCCATAGTTAAAATCATCAAAAGAAAAATGAACTTTCTCATTTGTAAGTATGTCCAATGCTTCAATGATTGTTGTTTTTCCAGAATTGTTTTTTCCAACCAATAAAGTGGTTGTTGACGCAATGTTTATATTACCTGAATCATCTCTTTTTATGCCTTGAGAATCTGTGAATTCTACTTCATTATTTTCATTTAAGAATTTTCTAAAATTAGTGAGTTTTATTTTTTTTAAATACATCTTTTGTCTCCTGATATTTGTTTTACTATTATAATACATTATTATGAATCAACGTATAATACCGATTATATACATCCTTATTAATTTCCTTCATTACGGTGCTATCACCAAACGGTTTTCCTTTATTGCAGCCATCTTTAAAAGCGCCTCCAAGTATGTACTCTCCTATATCCCCATTAAATGCGCAGTCAATACTAATCGGGCTATCCCATTGGTCACCATTCAAGGAATAAATATATAATATAGTTACAATATTCTTTTCTAATTCAGTTTTTGGAGCTTTATTATTTAATGATTTTTTAATAGCTGTATTGAATTCAGAAAACTTTTCATTAACAATATCCTTTACTTTATCGTATAAATTCATATTCATATCTATCATCAAACTATGTGAATCTTCTATAATGGAAGTATCTCGATAAGTGTATCTGGCGTATGATAATGCCAATAAATCATCTCTCAAAAAGTCGGCAAGCATCTTTAATCCTCTTTTCTCTTCTTTTAATAATTGTTATTATAACATATTTTTTCCAATGTGTCATTAGTCGGCAGGTTAAAAACATGTTGCTGATCGCTTTCATTGTTAAAAGACGGAAAGAGCCGCAAAAACTCTTTCCGTCGAGTTTTATTAAATAAGCCCACCGACAGAATTGTATTTTGGGTTTCCCGAAAGGTTAATACCTTGCTCCCAACCCCAACAAACGCCTTTGTATTTGCGCACCCAATCTGAGAGTGTTTCCACTTTAACGCCGCCAATGTTGTGAGCTACCATACCGTTTCCAATATAGATGCCGACGTGTCCCCATTGTGATGAGGAATAGCCGTATACTGCCGCACCCACTTGGATTTGCGACCAGTCTTTTGATACACCCCATTTTCTGCCGGCGTCCACCGCCGAGGCTGCGTGACCTCTGCTACCGACAGCAATCTGTAGAACATCAGCAACCCACGCCTGACAATATCCTTTATTGGCAGGAACACCGTATTGAGCAGAGTGAGTTGCAACGGTTACAACCTTTTTCTGTATCTCTGCTGCGGTTTCATCAGTAAAAGTGATATCCGATATATCAATTGTCTGTAATGATTGCATACCGAATATCAAGCCGTTCCATAATTGGTCGTTCTTTGAGTCCGTAAGGTCATAGTACAATTTCTTTTGTTCCTCAGTGAAGCCATACTCTGTTAGCATATCATTTGCCGTCTTTGGAGTGATAGTAATTGTGAGTATGGTTTTTGTTGTTTGCGTAATGGTTTGTACTGTATTGCCTTCCTCGTCTGTTGTTTCTTCAACCTTTTCTTCAACAACAGTTTCTGTGCTTGAAGTAATGGTATTCATATCCCAAAAGATGTCAGATATAATTTGCTTCTTGTTTTCATCAATCGTAGCGATTTCCTGCGGATTGGAGGAATCTGTATTCGTTTTGATAGCATAAATTGCAATAATATCCTTCCAATCAGCCTGATAGCCGGTAATGTTTACCTCGTCATAGGTTCCTTTGTTTTTCTCAGCATCAATGGTATCAAGTAACTCAATGTTGAGTTCCTGAACAACGCTTGACATTGTAATGCCTGTTCCTGAGTCCTCTGACGAAAAGAAAATACCATAGGTTGAAGCCACTAACCCAGCGATTAGAGCAACAACAGCAATCACCAAAAGTACAATCCAGCCGCCTTCGGCAATCGCCGCAATCAGTTCTTCAATTGCCTTTGCCGCAACCTTTCCTGCAGCAACAGCCGCTTTCATCGCAGCCTTTAGAGCCGCAGCAGAGGCTTTTAATGTTTCACGAGCGAGCATTTCTGCTTTTTTAGCTGATTCGGCTGTAACCTTTGTGGCTTTGGCAGTTCCTTTTGCAGTAGTTTCAACCGTCTTTATGGTTGCTTTTGTGCCAACTTCTGCCGATTTAATTTCCGTCTTCGCCGCTTTGATTGTGGTTTCTTTGACCACTTTCTCCGTGCCTTTCTGCACCGTCTTGGTAGCCGTCTTGATATCATGACGGGTTTGGTCGGCGGTTTTAATGGTTCTCTTGACATTTTCTCTTGCCTCCTTGTATGCTTTTTTCTCTGTCTCAAAAACCTCTTTTTGCAATTCATATTTCTGATGTGCAATCTGTCTGCGCTGATTATTTCTCTTGATGCGTTCAGGCGCTCTCTTAATGGCTTCGGTTGCCTGATGTCCCGCTTCATAAGCAACAGCCGTGCTTGCACCTTCCACCTTTGAAGAAGCATAAGAGCTAACATTCTCCTGATTGTCATTCTTAACTGCTTCCTTGCCTTCCTCTTTGATTTTAATGGTGGTATCCTTTATGCGTTCAACACCTACGGCTGCTTTATCAACGGTTTTAATGCCGCCTTTAACGACATCAACAGTTTTAATATCTTTTGCCATAGTTCACCTCATTTTCCTTGCAACAATGACGAAGCGACCATTGTATCGAGAGTATTCACAGGTTGAAAGCGTAATAAGGTTATCGCTGTAATTGATTTCTGTTCCTGTGTCATATAGGGACAGTTTCTTACAGCCCTCGTTAAACTTGTTGAACTGTTCCTCGGTTAAAAAGCCGTCATAGGAATAATAATCAAAGCCGTATTCAGAGTAGGCAACGGTTTTGAAAGCATAAACAACCTCATAATCAGCAACCTCAAAAGGCGTGTTGAAATGCACAATCTTGTGTTTTTCATAGAAGTCCTTATCGGCGTACTTAGTTAAATCGTGAAACATCGTATCGGTTTTCATATTGTGACCGTAAATTAGGATGTTATCTCTGTTGTATTCGCTGTTCTCCGAGATATACGGCGTACCGCTTCTTGAATATTCCTTTTGAAAGTTATGGCGCAAATAGAAATCGTTGCAGTAACGCATAACAGGATAATCAATATGGGTATCGTCAATCTTAATCCAACCGAAAAAATCTGCGTTCTGTTCCAGTAGTGCCTGGTACTGTTCGCAGAGATTGTCGGTATCATCGGTTTCTTCGGTAAGGATATAGAATTTCTGTTCTTCTATTTCGCTTTCAATATGCGGTGTCGCTATCTTTGCCATACAGAAGGCAAATGCGCCGAGAAGCACAAACAATACCGCAATTTTTAACACTTTCTTCATTGGTCGCTCCTTTCATAAGCAAAGCGAGGGATTAACCCTCGCCCGGCTTTGTTGTCATAAGTTTGTATAGTGAATTTCGTGGGAATTTGTTTTCAAACGGAACGAGTGACGGACCGATTTTAAGTAGTCCGTGTCCTGCGTCCACATTGGTGATATACTTTGACTCTTCTTCAGAGATGTTCAGCAGTTTACCGAGTTCAATTCTGTCCGTTGCCGCCTGATTAAGCATAACAATAAATTCAGAGTTAGAAAGCATTGTTCTTGCCGTGTGCGATTGGAGTAAGTCCTCAACATTCTGCGTAATACCTGTCGCAAGTGCGCCGTACTTACGGACACGCTTCCAAAGGGTAAAAAGGAAGTTTGCAGAGTATTCGTTTGCAAAGAGAAGATAAATCTCATCAATGAAAATATAGGTCTTTCTGCCTCTTGCTCTGTTGGCAACAACACGGTTAAAAATACTGTCAAGGACAACGAGCATACCGATGGACATTAACTGCTTACCGAGATCAAGAATGTCATAGCAGATAAGACGGCTATTTGTGTCAACATTGGTATCCTTTGCAAAGGTGTTAAGAGAGCCGTTTGTGAAAAGTTCAAGGGATAACGCCATATCCTGCGCTTCAAGCTCAGGCTGCTTTAACAGTTCCTCTCTGAAATCTTTAAGGGTAGGCGTTTTACCCGTGTAACCTCTTGCGATATAGTCACGGTAAACATTCCTTGCACAACGGTCAATAATTGACCTCTGACTTGCTGCAACGCCTGTACCACCCATAAGCAACTCGCAAAGGGACATAATAAACTCTGATTTGAGAACAATCGGGTCAGCGCCGTCAACATCGGTGTAGTCCTCATTCATATCCATAGCGTTGATATGCGTGTTAGAGGTTGCGGAAATCTTGATAACCTCGCCTCCGAGCGCCTTTGTAAGCGGCGAATACTCTCTTTCAGGGTCAATGATAATCACATCGGCATCTGTGGCAAGAATCTGATTGACAATCTCACCCTTTGCAGCGAAGGATTTACCTCCGCCCGGTACACCGAGAATAAAGGAGTTACCATTGAGCAGTTCGTTTCTGTTGACAAGAATCAGGTTTTTTGAAATCGGATTTAAGCCGTAATATACGCCCTTGTTGTGCTGAATATCCTGCACCTTAAACGGCATAAATACGGCAAGCGATTCTGTTGTAAGCGTTCTGAGTGTTTCAATCTCTCTGACACCGAAGGGTAACACCGTTCTCAAGCCGTCATACTGCTGAAATGTGAGTTTACCCATCTGACAACGTTTTGACTGTGCTGTTCTGATAACGGTATCGGTATCCACATTAAGCTGCTCAATCGTATTTGCCGTAATTACCATTGTAAGCACACAGAAGAACATTCTCTGGTCACGCTCCTGAAGGTCGTGCAGAAGTTCCTCCTGTTCTTTCTTTCTCTGCTGCATATCGTAAGGAACATCAGCGCCGTAGTTACCGTTAGAGCTTTGCTTGCGCTTCCAGTTGGTAATTTCAGTATTGATACCGAGTAAAGTGTTCTCAACCTGCTTGATACCTTCGTGCGTGGGAATAGGAACGATGTCAATAGAGAGCATTAAGTCATTGTTGAGTGCGGTTAAATCGGAAATAAAGTCATCGGGAATGGCCGAGGCATATTCACGAAGAAAAAGCACTCTTGCATACTTGTCGCCAATGCGGATGTGGTCCCTTTTGAATTCCATTGAATCGGGACAGATTGCGTCTTTAAAGGAGTGTCCCTTTTTCTTGTAGGCATCAAAATCAAAGGAAAACGCTTCTTCGTTTTCAGTTCTGTAAAAATCGTGAATAACATGGAGCTTTTCTTCTGCGTCCAAATCACGAAGCTTACTGCCTACCTTCTTGAGCCTTGCAGAATACTCGGTTTCAATATCGGAAAAATACTTTTTTGCTTCCTCCAGCGTATTCTTAACCACCGTTACGGTTAAATATTTTTCCTGCACGATTGAATTAGCGCCGGAAGCCTTATCAAGCAGCATTTGATTGTATTCCTTTCTATAACCATCAAGGTTATCCTGATTGTACGGAATCATCATTGTCTGTTCAAAATCGACCTTGTTAATTCTACGGTTGTAAATGGTCAGTTTTGTTGTGGCGTCATCATCATAGGTGTTAAGCAGTTCGGAATATCCGAGGAAGATAGCTTCCTGATCCTCTCGGCTTGCAACGGAATAGTTCACATCCGTAAAAGCAAAGGTTTTGGAATATCTGTTTTCCCCTACAAGAAAAATGCCATCCTTGTAGATTTCTCTGACAGGGATGGTATCCTGAACGCTTCTCGGCACAACAAACTTTGTCTTATCTCTTTTTAGAATTTTTCTTAGAGTGAACATTCTTTTTGCCTCGCTTTCCTGAAGTTTTGTTGCTTTCATCAAGCATTGAATAATATTTGTTTTCGCCCTTGTATTTCAGCTCGGCAGGCATAATGAATTCTGACTTGATATATGCCCAAACAAACTTTTCAGCCGTCATTCCGTTGTACTTAACGAAGCCGAGAACGGCAAAAGGTGCTGCGAGCAGAATACAGAGCCAAGATAATGTTTCTGTACCAAGTCTGTCACGAAGCAGAAAGTACGAGCCTACTGCTACGCCGATAGCAAGGGCAGAAAAAATGAGCTGACGCAGGTTCAGCCCAAAGAAAATGGATTCGCTGTAATCACGAAACTCCTTGTTTACTTGTACTTGCATAGTAGTTTTCCTCCTAAGTTATAATCCCATCATTTCGTGGATAATTCTGTCTGACATCTTTACTGCGCCAACGAGAACAAGTAAGTTAAATACAAGTTCACCGATATATTTCCATACCATTGTTACGGCTTCTACGCTTGTATCCACCTCCGGCGGTGATGAAGCATAGACGGAAAAGATAACGCAGGCAAGAACAATAATGCCGCCTTCAAGAAGAACGGCGCAGTAACTCTTTAAGAATGATTTGCCTACGCTCTGAGTAGGCTCACCTGCAAAGGTTGAAAGCGGAATCGGAGCCATAGCCGTATACATATACAGTTTGAAAAATCTGCCGTAAACCGTGAGTATCATAATAAAGGCAAGAACGGTAACAAATAGTCCGCCGATCAAGGTTACTGCCCATAGCGGTATACTCTCAAAAAAGCCGCAGGCTTCTATGGCTGTTTTCATTTCATCCGGTATCGTAGCGCTTCCGCTTTTTGATACGCCTGATGTTGTCATAATGGTTGAAATAACGCCTTGCGATATTTTGAATAGTGACAACATTAAATCCATACCGTAGGTTACAACGATTTTTGCTATGGCAAACCGTATAAATAGTTTTAGTGCGTGTTCAGGGCGCTTTACCTCTGCAAAAGAGCCACAGGTTTTTACAACGCCGATTACGAAGAACAGCACAAGCAAGCCAAGTCCGATTGCCTCCATTGCGCCGTTAATATCAACGATAACGTCCCATATCCTTCCGCCTTTGAAGTTTTGCGGTGAAGTCGTCAGCAAACCCCACATTTCGTTAAACTTTTCATTCAATGTGTCAAGTGTGTTTTCAAGGTTATCAACAACCCAATTTGCCAATTTAGTCACCTCCTGTAATCTCGGCAGACACCTTTACGGTGCCTGCCTTTTTGTGATATTAGCCTGTGATAAGGGTAAGGATTTCCTTCGCAAAGGTAATGACTACACCACCGGCAAGAGTGAGTAGACCGTTGGCTCTCTGTGAAGGGTCATGAGATTTCAGGGATAAACCTACCTGAACGATACCAAAGCCGAGGATGATAAGACCGATAGCTCTGATAAGTCCGAAGATGAAGGTCGAAAGGTTGTTGACAACCGATAACGGATCTCCGGCGGCAAATGCTGTAATGGTAAAAGCACTGAGAACAAAAACAACGGCGGCAAAGATACCGAAGAGCTGCTTACCTCTCTTGCTCATACGAAGCGGTTTGGTTTCTGAATGTGAATTTAATCTTTTCATAGTTACTTTTTTTCCTTTACTTTTTACTTTTTTCAAGTTCCTCAAATTCTTCAATCAGTTCTTCCTCTGACTGAATAATAAAATCTGTTGCAGGAACATTGATTGTGGGTAGTTTTTTTACTTCCTCATCCGGAATATCTAATTTAGCAATCGATGCCACATCCTTATCAACAACGCCGTGAAGATAAGGCTTTCCACCGCCATCTTCTGTAAGGTGGAAGGCTGGGTGCTTAAAGATATTATATTTGAGGTCAATAATCGGTCTTTCACCACGAATAAACAAAAGAGCATATTGGTTATCAAGCATACGCACCTCATCGGGCGTCATTAACTCTCTGCCTGCAATTTGGTAGTTCGTGGAATAGTTACCGTTTCTGCCGAGGCTTCTTCCGAAGGTGTTAGTGTCAATCGTTTCCTTACCGAGAAGCTCCGAAACATACTTGTGTGTGGATTGCTCATTACCGCCGAGATACAGGAATTCATCGCAGTTACCGACTATGCTCTCCCATTGCTTTTCAAACAATGCCTTGAGCTGCGCCATATTCTGAATAATGATAGATACGGACACACCACGGGAACGCATAACTGCAAGGATTTTGTCAAAGTCATCGGGTAAGGATACATTGGCAAATTCATCCATACAAAAATGAACGGGTACAGGTAATGCGCCGCCGTGAATATGGTCTGCAGAATAGAACAACTGCTGAAATAACTGCGTATAAAGAATGGAAACAAGAAAATTAAAACTTGTATCGTTATCGGGAATGATAGCGAATAGTGCCACTTTCTTTTCTCCCATTGACGGCAGGTCAAGCTCGTCCGTGCTTGTAAGTGCTGCGAGTGCATCAAGATTGAATTTTTCAAGCCTTGACGCAAGGGTAATCTGAATAGATTTCAACGTTTTAGCCGCACCTGCGTGATAAGCGTGATAATACTTAACGGCAATGTGTTCGGGGTTGTAGCGCTCAAGTTCCGCAAACAAAAGGTCAAGCGGACTTGTTGTCGAACGCTCCTCGTCCTCAACCGCACCGGCACGGAGCATTTCCATAACCATTGCAAAGTTCTGTTCTTCCTCCGGCGCTTCATAGTGCAGATAGAAAATCAAGGCGAGAAGCAGCATTTGTGCCGCTGTATCCCAAAAGGGGTCTTGGCTCTGTGCACCCTTTGGCGTTGTACTCTTAAACAGATTGGTAACAAGTTTTTGCACATCGTTATCATCGTGCAGATATACAAACGGGTTGTAGCAATGACTTTGATTCATATTCACAAGGTCAAGTACCCTTACTTCAAAACCTTTTTTCTCTAAAACGCCGCCGCAGTTTCTTGCATTTTCGCCTTTAGGGTCAAGGACAACCAGCGAGGTGTTTGCCTGCAGAATATTCGGCTTGGCATAAAAGAAGGTTTTACCTGCACCGGAGCCGCCACACACAAGCGTATTCAGATTTCGTCTGTGCTTTTTCGCATTAAGACCGAGCATTACATTCTGCGTCAGAATACGGTTGTTTTGGATAGGTTTCTGCTGATATTTGCGGTTGATTTTTTCAATGCTGCCCCATTTAGCAGAGCCGTGTTCCTCACGGTGTCTGTAATTTTTCATATTAGAGATACCGACCACAACGGCAAAGCCATAAATCAGTAACAATAAGAGGACAGTTGTTACACTGTCCTCCGTAAATGTTATCTGAAAGGGGTTATTGAAAAACTCACTTAAATGCTTAATGATTTCAGCCAGACCGTCCTTTCGGTAAGGTGCAATAAACAAGCCGAGCCATGTAACGGGAATAATACCGATTATTGATAGGATAATAATTGATTTCTTATCTCTATCTCGATTCATCCCGTTCCACCACCTTGACTTTTTTCTTCGGAGCCTGAACAACCTTGAGCAGAGCATCATCTACGCTTTCCGTGTCTTTTCCGTCACGGATAAGCTCGTTTCGTTTATCCATCATACAGTTGATGACGACACCCTGCTCGGCATCGTCAAGAACAATATAATTGCGTTCTTCCTTCACGAAAAGCACCTCCGATTAACGGGCGTAGTCCTGCTCTCTTTCCTGCCTCTGACGGCTGAGTTCTCCATACATCTTGGAATGGATACTGCTCATCGTCTGTCTTGCCTTGGAAAGGTCGCCACGGATTTCCTGCTTACTCATAGAATCCCACTTTTCAGGAATACCGACTGAAAAAGCTCTTGTATCTACGCCGTATTTCTTGCAAAGCATATATGCGCTGCAGGTAGCGGCAAAACCGGCTTCGTTTCTGTTGTAAACCTCGCTGTTAAGCGCGATTTCCGCAAGGGACATTTCTCTTGCAAGCTGCTGAAAGAGCGAGATGCCGTATTCAGCGCCGACACCCTGCTTGATAAACACGGTAGCTTTTTCGTTGTCATACTGCGCAAAAGTATTCGGTAAAAGCATAGTGTCAACAAGCTCATACTTCACATCAGAACTGTCAAGAAGCGCTGCAACATACTTAGAGGTATCCGTAACAGCAGTTGGTGCGGGAGCTTTTCTTGCGGTAGTCTGGGAAACATCAAATACCTTTTTGACATTGTAGGAAATGCCCTGCGTGCCGTCCTTCTTGGTGTACTCAACAGGCTCAAGAATTGAGATTGCTTTTGCACCTTTCTTGATGTTCACATTCTCTTCTACCCAGTCGGCATAGTCCTTGAGCTGAGTTGCTTCGGGACACTGCTTCATAATGAGCAGAGCATTAGCGGCAGAATACCTGTCAACTCTTGCCTGTGTATCAAGGTACGCTTGGAGCGCTTCGGGGTTGGTGGAAACAAGGGTAATCATTTCATCAATTGCCTGATACACCTTTTCCTTTTCGTTCTGCTTATACTGTGCGTACTCTTCCTTCGTGTAACGCTTTTTGGGAGCATTAGCGTTAGAATTGAAATCCTTTGTCATAAATTATCTCTCCTTATCTTTCTTTGGTCGCCTACGCTTTGGCTGCGTATGCTTGGTTTCTCTGTTCGGCTTTGCCTTACTGTCTGCAAGTTCCTTTTCTCTGCTGATTTCGTTCTGCTTCTGAATCTGCTTTTTGAAGTTGTTTAACTTCTCCCTTACGGAAGGGCGCTCTTTCTTGGCAGTACCCTCATCAGCGAGAGCCTTTGTAGTACCGGAGGAACGCTCGGACAGAGGGGATTTTTCCGTCTTTGCGCTTGAAGGGTTTCCCTGTTGTGTTTCCTCCTTCTTAATAGGTGCAGCAAGTATGCGTTCAGCATCAAGCTGTCCCTGCGACTTTTCAGGCTGTGCCTTTTCCTGTGGTTTCTTTTCGTCCTTGCCCTTTTGAATTTCGGTTACAATCTCTGCTTTATCTTTGATAGAGGCGAGCTGTAATTTCTCCTGAATTCTTTGGATTTTGGAGGCATCTTCCAATCGGGCAATGACATCAATTGTTGCATCGGGGTTTTTGTTGTTTCTGTCACGCAGAACACTATACAAAACGCCGTAACGCTTTGCCTCCTTAACGAATTGCTGCAGGTCTTTGTTGCTGATTTGGAAAACCTTAAGCTCTTTGCCTGACTTTATCATATTGGTAAGTCTTGCCTTGCCTTTGGTTCTCTGTTCCTGCTTCAGCGCAGAGATTAAAAGAACAATAAGTTCCTTTGTTGCTTCGCCTGTAATTTTAGCGGCAACCTCTGCGCCTTCAAGTGACAGCCTAACAACCTGCTCGGCAGCATCACTGGATGCGGTCATCAAATTCAACCTCCTTGGTCTGTTGTATTGCTTCATCACGCTCGGCAATCTCAATGTTTTGTTCCATCACCTTGGAGCGCTCGGAAATATCATTGCAAAAGCGAACATCCTTGCGGAGCTTCTTCAACTCGTTATTGATATCGGAAATGCGTGATAAAACCTCTGTCCGTTTCTCACCGACTGTATCCTTGCGTCGCTTGACTTTATACAGGTCGGCTCGTTCTTCTGTTAATGCCTTCATTTCTGCCTCGGCATTATCCTTAAAATCTGTCAGCTGTTCATAGGAATCAATCTTGTGTTCCTCAAGTAGTTTTAGTTCGGCAGATATTTTGTCAATCTTCATCAAGTCCTCACGGTAAAGATAGTGAAGGCGAGAAGAGTTCTTGACAGTAACTTTCTTCTTCGGCAGATATCCGAGCTTATAACAGTAGAAAAGGTAAAGATTATACAGACTGCCTTTCCTGCGCAGAAGGTCAACGGCTTTGGGAACCGAAAATGATATATGAGAAACAAAAGGTGTTGTCCTTAATTCCCAAGCACGTTCATCTATGCGTTCCTGTATGCGTCTGTTGGTATAATCCTCACCCAAACGGTACAGCCTTACGGGTTTGTCATATCCTCTTGGAGTGACGGTCCAATACATATGATTAGGATTAAAGTCATAACTGTAATCCATTGAGCGTAATTGTTGCTTGAATTGTGAAAAGGAATAACTGTGGGCGATACAGTAATCAACTGCGTCCTTTGCAAGGGTGTATCTTGTTACCTTTCCCTTTGCTTCTTTCTGCGTTAAATAATAGGGGTCGGCATTGCGTTCAGGTTCTTCAATAACGGACAGTCCGTGTTCCCGACAGATACGGTCAGCAATATGACGGTTAATCACCCACGCCTTTTCATCGTGGAGTCTATGACCGTCAACAAAGGAAACGGAGTTGACAACAAAGTGATTGTGAACATGCTCTCTATCGAGATGCGTAGTGACAACAACCTCAAACTTGTCTCCCCATATTTCCCGTGCATATTCCAACCCTATTTGATGTGCCTCGTCAGGGCTGACATATTCATTCTTGGGAAAGCTCATATATCCGTGGTAGGCTTGTATGCCTTTTGTCTTGTTAAAGCGTTGCTTAGTTAAAACAAATTCCTCACGGGCTTTATCGGGGTTACAGTTAATGCCGGAAATATAGTATTTCTGATGGGTTTTGTTATCCTTTTCAACATAGTCAATAACATCTTTAAGTGCCTGATAATCTTGTCGGGAATAGGTGATGTCGCTGTCGGTCTTATCAGGGTTCTTAACATACTTGATAACTGTACCGAGAGAAAACTCTACCTTCCACAGCTTTGTTACTGCCAAAACTCAACATCCTTTTCAGGCTTGGTGTAACAGCACTTGATGTCATAGGTTAGTTCGTCAATGCGGGCGACAACCTTATTGAGCCGGTCAATGTCTGTAAAGCCGAGTGTATTTGCCTTCGCAATGAGCTGCTTCAGATTGACACCTACCATATTCAGTTCGTTTATCTTTGTATAGAACTCTTTAGGCGGTGCCTCTTTGGGTTTAAAACTCATTACAAGCATACGAACAAGTGCTGCTTCACTGAGGCAACATAAATCGGCTTTCTTTTTGAGCATATCATCTTCTTTTTTACTGAACCAAAAGTTCTTCTTGATATTGTGTAACATACTATTACTCCTTTTCATTTGTAATTTACCACAAGGGGTATTAGGGTTCTCCCTAACGAGCCTTTACCGTTTTTGCCCAACAGGAGTAAAAAGGGTCTGCTCGTTAAGAAATGACATCGACATTTTCGGTGGCTTAAAAATCACCTTTCAGGTGCCTTTTTGGTTATGGTTTTCTGAATGTCAATGCCTTTTTGAATACATAAAAGGTCATTGAAATCCTTGCCCTTCTTAGGTGGTTTATCAATGACCTTGTACTTTTTGCGAAGCACTGTCCTTAATGCTTTTGCAGCGAGCATGCCAGCCTTGTCGTTATCAAGATGCAGAACAATTTTCTTTGTGTTCTCGTGCGTTTTAAGATACTTTGATAAGGCAACAGGCACTTTGCTTTTTTCAATTCTTTTCTTCGGTTGGTAAACGCCCGAAAGAGATAACAGATTAAACTGCTTGAAATCCAAGCCGTAATCGTTAATGAGCGTGGCGTAGGAAAGCAGGTCAATCGCACTTTCAAACAGGTGCACGGTTTTGCCATCGGGATTGCCGAGAATACGGAAGGAATACTCCTTGTCCGATCCACCGTAATCTCCGAGTAAGCGTTGCTCGTTTGAGGCTCTGTATACGGCATATCTCGGCGTATTCGTTTCATCCAAGCCGACAAAGACACAGTTATGATGGTGTAAATCCTCATAAAGAATGCCGCTTTTAAAGCAGTAATCTATAACCGATTCGGCTATTCCACGGCTGATTAAATACGCTTTTACCTTGCTGTTGTCAATACTTTTCAGCGGCAGATGAAGGCTCTTTTTTTCGTCTTTTGATGCAACATATTTGTCGGGCGGCGGGATTTCCGCAAGTCCGATAATTCGCTCAACTGCCTCGGATAAGGAAAGTTTTTTTACCTTAATCAGATAGTCAAGTGCTGACCGTCCCCCGAAGCCTCGGCTCCACCACATCCACATACCGTTTGAGATTTTCAAACTGTCATGTGTGCGTGTGCAGTAGTTATCCTTACCAAGCCAAACAAGCTCGTCAGGCTCATACGTTTCAAGGTAAGTGAGCACATCCATCTGCTTTGCCTCGTTCAAAAGTTTAGGGCTAATATATGCCATAATTACCTGCCTTCGTGAGTGATTACGCCTTTGTTTTTCTGCATAAAATCATCAGCAATTCTCTCGCTGGTTGTCTTAACACTATCCCTTAAATCATCCATTACGGATACATCGGTGTCCATCCAACCTTCGTAAAGAGCGTCAAGAGGGAACTTTTCAGCGAGCAGTACCTTTGCCTGTTCCTCTGAAATAATGGTGCAATCCTTATCCTCAAACAGACATAAAATGTCTTGTTTATAAGTGATTTCATAGGCTGCTTCAACAATTTCTTTTGGTGATTTCGTCTTAACATTCTCAATAAATGAGTCATATTCACTCTGCATTTTGTAATATAAAGTGTCAACATTGGTCATAGAATCATCTCCTTTGTTCTGTGCTTGTGCGTTACTTTCCGCCGCCGCTTCAGCGATTTCCTTTTAGCCATATATTTCACCACCTTCTTGATTTAATATCTGGATATACAACCATTTTGTTTCTTGTGCTTAAGTGTTGAAAGTTGCTTTTTACAAATAAAAAATATTCGTTATCAAGTACAACAATTATTTTGCGTTTTACGAAATATAATAATAATATACTAATTAATAATTATTGTTGAGAACAAGCGTTTTTCATTTGTCAACCCCCTCTTTTGTCTTTTTTTGTCGTTTTTTTGTACATTTTTGCAACTATTATTTACTCATCTTTCATTTTTGATATAATGAAAATGATGAAAGGAGTAGTGTTGCTTATGGATAAAACGAGATTAGCAAAGATAAAATCATTCTTAACGTCTTCTGAGGCTATCTATTGGTATATAGGATTTATTTTTACATCTCTATTCTTTTTTGCCTCTTTTATTGTGGATTTTTTTCACCCTGATAGGAATGTTAGTTTTGGTATAAGCACCATAAACTCATTAGGAGAAATAACGTTTTCTATGGTTTTCGCTATACTTTTTGACTTATTCTGTCATGATAAACGAGAATTTAAAAATCATAAACATTTTGTTTTTATTAAGTGTTTAGGCTTTTTTATAAACGTATTAATACTAATAACATTTGTAACGTTTTACATTTTGGAAAGTATTGACCATATTGTTTTAGTTAGAATTAGTTCAATAGTACTAGTATTAACCTCATTCATAATGGGGTTAAAAGCCAAAATGGATCTTATGGAAGAAGGTGAATCATAATGGGAATAGTATTTTTCATACTATCCATATTACTGTTTTTTCTCACACTTTTTTCTAGAACTGTTGTAAATACTATAGAAAAAATACGCAAACCTAAAAAAGAAAAGGAAGTTCTTTCCAAAACACTAAAACCAAATGTTTCAACAAGTACTTCTAGTATAAACGAACCAAAAGATGAATCTTATATAAATGAAAAAGAGGAAAATGATAGAGAAAAAAAAGATATCCCAACTGTTATTTCATCAAAAGGAACTGTTAATTCAAAAGTGTCAAACTCGTTTAGTTTTAAACTAAAACGACTTAATGGGTTTTCACAAAAAGTTCATAAGAGAACGGGTGTCGTCTACTATAAGCGCAGCGGAGTCAGAGCCAACAAAAACACTACTTTAAAAAAACTAAACCGACTGAAAAAAAAAGAATAGTTCTCTAAAAAAGAAAAGAGAAAACTAGAGTTAAAGGAGTAAACTATTGTTTGCTCCTTTAATTTTATCGATAATCTCTGACTTCCTTGATTATTTTGTGCTCATTATGGTCCCACTCGGGCGCTTCATCAACGATTTCATTCTCTCGTTTATCAACGTTAAGAAGGGCGTTGAGCTCTGCCAGTCTTGCTTCCTTTTGCTTCAATTCATCCTCTTTTGCAAAGGGCTTTTCAAGCTGTTCTTTGGCATTAGCAAGCTGTTTTTTCGTGTTTTCCAATAAGGCTTCTGTTTTTGAAAGCATATCTTCCAAGCCGTCAATGACATTATCAATTCGGGTAATGTTACCGAGTGCATCGGTACCAAGAATGCCCTGATGAGAAATAGCGCCACGGATATGAACTCTGTGCTGATGAGAAAATGGCTCATAGTACACGTCCATCGTAAAGCCTCTGTACTCGCCGAGGGGATAGGTCTGTGAGTCAGGCAGTGTTTTGCAAACATTGATAATCGCCTCGCCCGCCTTTGCCTTTTCCACATATTCAACGCCGTTAACAACCATACCGACAAACTCATCAGCCACCGTTTTCGGATGCTTTTTTGCAATTTCAATATCCTTTTTCAGCCCGATAATGCGGTTTTCATACTTGGCTATTTCCTTTGGAAATTCAATTAGAACCTTATCCTCAAGGGCATATTTTTCGGAGAGAAAATTCGATTTCAAAAGGCGCAATTCCTGCACCTGAATATCCAAATTCATCTTCTCCTTGATATACGGATTACCCGTAGCGAGCATCTTAATTTCTGCATAGGATAGTGCCGTTTCATCAATATCCTCGGCAGAACGAACAGGTGATTTAGAGGTCATAATCTGACTTGCAAATTTCTGTTTTCCCTCTACCAACTGATAAAGATAGGCATCAAAGGTTTGCTCGGTAACATAGCGGAAAATCTCTACCTCGGGATTACTGTTACCCTGACGGATAATTCTGCCGGAGCGCTGCTCTAAATCAGAGGGACGCCACGGACAATCAAGGTCATGCAGCGCAATCAGTCTGTCTTGAACATTGGTACCTGCGCCCATCTTTTGCGTTGAGCCAAGCAGGATTCTGACATCGCCCTTGCGGGTTTTCTTGAATAAATCCTGCTTTTTTGCCTCTGTATCTGCTTCGTGAATAAACTTGATTTCCTCGGCGGGAACGCCTCGCTCGATGAGCTTCTTTCGGATATCGTTATACACTGAAAAATGACCTTCGCCCTTTGGTGTTGATAGGTCGCAGAACACAAGCTGCGCCGATTTCTGTTCCTTTGTTTCGCTCCATATCTTGAAGATATTATCAATACAGGCATTGACCTTACTGCCCTCGTTATCGGGTAACATCTCATTGAGAAGTCGCTGGTCAAGGGCGAGCTTTCTGCCGTCGTTAGTTATGAGAAGCATATTGTCAACAGTGGAATCCACATTACCGTTTCGCACCCTGTCGGCTCTTTCCGAGAGAGAAGCAACCATATCGCTTTGTATCTCTGACGGTTTAACCGAAACATTATGATAATTTGCTTTTGGCACAGGAAGATTGAGCATATCCGCCGTCTGAATATCGGCTACCTCCTTAAACATTGACATCAGTTCAGGCAGGTTATAGAACCTCGCAAAACGGGTTTTTGCTCTGTATCCGCTTCCTTCGGGCGTTAATTCAATCGCCGTAATCGTTTCACCGAAGGTGGAAGCCCAAGCGTCAAAATGCTGCAGATGATGCCTGCGCAGCGCTTCATATTGCAGATAGCGCTGGATGGTATAAAGCTCAACCATTGAGTTAGAAATCGGTGTACCCGTAGCAAATACCGTGCCTTTTCCGCCGGTGATTTCATCAAGATAGCGGCACTTCATGAAAAGGTCGCTTGACTTTTGTGCTTCTGTTTGAGCAATACCGCCGACGTTTCGCATTTTGGTATAGAGGAAAAGGTTTTTGTAGTAATGACTCTCATCAATGAATAAACGGTCAATACCGAGCTCCTCAAATGTCACTACGTCGTCCTTTCTGCTCTGGTCATTTAGCTTCTTTAACTTGTTGTCAATGCTCTTTTTCGTGCGTTCTAACTGCTTTATGGAGAACCTGTCGCCTCGGTTGTATTTCATTTCGGCAATGCCCTCAACAACCTCGTTTTTCTGTTCCTCAAGCACCTGAATCTGCCGTTCAATACTCATCGGGATTTTCTCAAATTGAGAGTGTCCGATGATAACGGCATCATAGTCGCCAGTGGCAATTCTGCCGCAGAATTTCTTGCGGTTTTTGGTGGTAAAATCCTTTTTCGTAGCAACCAAAATATTCGCTGAAGGATAAAGCTGCAGATATTCATTTGCCCATTGCTCCGTTAAATGATTCGGGACAACAAATAAAGACTTGGAACATAAACCAAGTCTTTTGCTCTCCTGTGCTATTGCTACCATTTCGTAGGTTTTGCCCGCACCGACGGCGTGTGCAAGAAGCGTATTACCACCGTACAAGGCGTGGGCTACTGCATTTTTCTGATGCGGTCTGAGTGATATTTCAGGGTTCATTCCCGAAAAGATGATATGACTACCATCATATTCACGGGGACGAATAGAATTAAAGCGCTCGTTATACAGCTTACAGAGCCTTGTTCTCCTGTCGGGATCGCTCCATATCCAGTCATGAAACGCCTGCTTGATGAGTTCCTGTTTGGACTGTGCAATAGCGGTTTCCTTTTTGTTGAGAACTGCTTTTCGCTTGCCGTCCTCGTCATCAAAGTAGTCCATCACACGAACATCCTTCAGATTGAGCGTTTCCTCAATGATTTTGTAAGCATTGACACGGCTTGTACCGTAGGTGCTATTGGCTCTGACATTCATTCTGTCATACGATTTACCCTCAACATTCCACTCTCCCGTGTATTCGGAAAAATGCACTTTAATGTTCCACCTTGCATAGATAGGCGTTTCAAGCAAGTGATACATAAAGTCCTGAACAACGTCAATCGGAAGCCAAGTCGCACCGAGTCTGACGTCAATTTCGCTTGCGCTTAAATCTTTCGGCTGCACCTTTTCAAGCGCTTCCACATTGACCTGATATTCGGGCTGCGTTTCTGCCGATAACCTTGCCACCTGCAGCTTGTCACGAACATTTCCCGAAAGATATTCATCGGTAGGTAAATACTCTCCCTTTTGCGACATCGGGTCTTTGAAGATAACGCCGACAAGCTCCTTTGCAATTTCTTCCTCGTCCATATTACAAAGAGAGGACATATATTCCATATCCACCTTTGCTCTTTCACCGAGAGATATTGCGAGTGCCTCCGACGGTGTATCAACGCTTGTAACGGGAATATGCGGCTTAATAGTTCGCTTTGTGAACATATCCGTCTTGCGCTCCAACTTGCCCTCCTCGTCTATGATTTCAAGCGCAGAGAGCAGAGGGAACGAGCTGTCCGAGGAAAATGCCGAGTCGTTTGCTCTGCTGTTAATCAGCCCGTACTTTGCCGTAAATCTGTCATAAAGGTCATTCAGCGTTTCTTGCTCCGCCCGTATATCCTCATCGGGATAGTCATTGATTTCAAGGTCAATTAATCGCCTTACGGAGTCCCTGATTTCAATCATACCCTTAATTCTGTTTTTAGCGGTAGCCGATACCTTTTCGGGCTTCATAATGGAATTTTCACGGAAGTATACCTCACCGTCAACAATGGTATAAGAGAAGTTTCTGACATTCGGATCTGCGGGGATAGAATTATCTTCCTCCTCCATATCCTCGTCAAGCTCGTAGGTGGTAATCTCGCCGTGAATATTGGCAATCGCTTCGCTTAAAAGCTCTGCAAGGTCAGCGTTTTCATACGGCTCACAGGTCGCTTCCATACCGAAGCGTCCTGATTTCATTACCATATTACCGAGCACCATATCGGGATTGTCAACAAAGTATTTGTTCATCCTGATGCCGTCCTCGGTGGTATCGAGCTGCATCCAGTCGGGCTCTGTCTGAATTATTCTGTCCCTCTTTTGAAGGATGAGAATATCCGATACAACCTCTGTACCGGCATTACCCTTAAAGGTGTCGTTCGGTAGCCTTATCGCACCGAGCAGATCTGCTCTTTGAGCGATATATCTTCTCACATTAGAGTTTTCCTTATCCATTGTGCCTTTTGAGGTAACAAGCGCCATAATACCGCCCGCACGAAGCTTATCGAGCGACTTGGCAAAGAAATAGTCGTGGATTAAGAAGTTATGCTTATCATACCGCTTATCTATTACCTTAAAATCGCCAAACGGGACATTGCCAACAACAGCATCAAAGAAGGAATCGGGCAGGCTCGCTTCCTCAAAGGGAGAAGCCATAACCGAGGATTTTTGATATAGCTGCTGTGCAATCTGTGCCGAAATGCTGTCAAGCTCAATGCCGTACATCTTACTGCCCTCAAGCTCTTTTGGCAGCATACCAATAAAGTTACCGATACCGCACGAAGGCTCAAGAATATTGCCTTGCTTAAAGCCCATGTTTTGAAGCGCTTTATAGATAGCAGCGATGACGGGCTGCGGTGTATAAAAGGCGGTAAGCGTGCTTTCTCTTGCAGCGTCATATTCATCGGGAGAGAGCGTAACAATAAGCTCTCTATACTCTTCAGCCCACGAAGCATTGTTTTCATCAAACGCTTCGGGAATACCGCCCCAGCCGACGTACTGTGATAAGATTTCCTGTTCTTCGGGCGTTGCAAATCTGCCGTCAAACTCGCACTCCTTGAGCACATTGATAGCTTCCATATTCCTACGGAATCGCTCTTTCTTGCCGACATTTTCTATTTCTTTTTCAGCAAAGTCATAGTTGTGACGGCTTTCCATCGGAATTTCAGGGTGCAAATCAAAGGTGCGCACTCTTGATTTCGGCTGCTGCGGTGGTGCAGGGAGTATCTCAAGGGCAGGTTCTTCCTTTTCGGGAATAAGCGGCAGAATGTCTGCTATACGCTCTCTGCGAAAAATAGGAAAGCCTGCATTTTCTGCAAAGGTAACATCACGCATTGAAACATAGTCGCCGTTGACCTCCTCAATGATAAAGTGCGAGCCGTCAATGACAATTTCATCGCCTATCATATCCGAATGGTCAGGCTCTGCCTTATCTTCAAGCGCTGCAGTATGAGCCGTTAAGTCATCAAGTAGCTTTTGCGTTTGCTCGATACGGCTGAAATCGGGAGTATCAAAGGTTTGCTGTGCTTCTTGTGCGTCTATACTGCGTTCTGCAGCATAGTCCAAAAGATAACTGATAACGCCCTCGCAGAAGGTCTTATCATTGAGATGCTCACCCATAATTCTGACGGCATCCTCATCGGTTTTGCCGATTTCAAGATTATCAGCATAATCATAAAAATCAGTATTCTTTGCAAATGCTACAAGGCGTTCCGCAAGGGAATTGCCTTGAACGTGCTCTCCTTCGTCAAACCGTCTGATGATTTCTTCTTCGTTTTCCAAAAAGACGAGTTCATCAAACGAAAGACCTTGCAATTCATTGTCAATCAATGCTTCAAGTGAATTGTACATTCTTCGCTTCCAAACATTCCCGTCAAGATACTGCACAATTGCAAAGCTTTCAAGGTCTGCTGAAACATCAATCGTATGCTTTCCATCCTCCGTTTCGGTATGAGCAAGCGATACATTTGATAAATCGCTAAAATCAGCACTGTCCTCATAACCGAATTCTTCGTGGCGGTAATCATTGATTAACTGTTTCGCTCTTTCAACGGTAGAAAGCTCCTGTGTTTTACCCGGGGCGACAACTCTGTTGACATCTTTGTTCTCGGCAATCGCTACCTTGTAGCCCTTTGCTACAAGGCGAGAAATATACAAATCAATGTTATGAACGGGAACGCCGACCATCGGGGTGCGTTCGCCAGTTTCGTTATTGATTGTTCTGCCCGTTAGAACAAGGTCAAGTTCTTTTGCAACAACCTTTGCATTTTCGCCCATAACCTCATAGAAATCGCCCAATCTCATAAAGAGAAGAGTATCGGGATATTGCTCATCCAACTGCTTATACGATTTCCATATAGGCGGTTCATTGATTTGAGCAAAGTATTCTTGAGCAGGTAATGCGGTTTCATCGTCAGCGATAATAACTTGGTGTCCGTTTTCAATCAGCTTGTTGGCAACATATTCAAGGCGTTCCGCTTCAATATAGGTTTCGGGAACGAACTGCTGTGTTTTGTCGGGATAAGTTGTTTCGCCCAAACGAGTTTGCAGTTCAAAAGCAACTGTTCTGGCGTCCTCGCCGATAACCTCAAATGCTTCGCGCTGCTTATACAGAATACTGGAATCGGACTTGGCTTCTTTGAGTTCAAACTGTCTTCTGATGCTTGTAGAGTTTTTGACTACCAGCGGTACAACATTATATTTCTTTGCGTATTCCTTGACAGAATTGATAATGCTTTCATCAATGGAATATCCTTCCATTAGGTTTCCGTAGATGTCAAACGACAAAACTTCGTCAAGAAGAAAGTAATATAACTCTGCGCCACGCCACTCGCTATCGCTATCTCTTGCAACGATTTCGCCGTTTTCAAAGTCAACCGTCAAATCGTCAATCTTACAGGCATTAAGAAGGTCATATACTGCGTCAAGCTCTTTGTCCTGTTCGTTTTCTTTTTCAGCAGGTTGAGAAAACTTTGTCGGTCTTGGCAATGGTGCCTTCTGTTCGGGAACAGCATACGGATGATACTCACCGTTTTTGAAGGATACAAAACGGTCATATTGCTCCTGATGCCATTTGTAATCACGCTCGTTACTCTTATCCATTAAGGCAAGAGCGTCAGACATCATACGGTCAATATCCTCAAGCGCCTGTGGATTATCAAGCTGTGCCATAATGACGTTTTTTCTTCTGTAAGGTTCAAGCTCATTTGAATACGGCTTTGCATATTCATCTGGCATAACCTCAAAAAAGCGTTCAACATCATTTGCAATATGCTCTTTTTCAATCTTAGGCAGCTTTGCAATATCTTCGTCAGAAATATACTTGCCTGCTTTGATTAGAGCGTCAATGCGCTTCACAACTTCGTTCCACTTTAACAGCACCTTTGCATAGGGCTCCAAACCGTTTCCGTGGCTGAAAAACAAGCCTTTGCCGTCATAGTTTGCATTATCATTACCGGCTGCAAATCCGCCTAAACCATATTGGTCTTTAATCATCTTAGTACGCTCTTGCATATCAGAATGGTTTGCAAAGAAAGTATAAACTCGGAATCTGGTTTCACTGTGTCCAGAACCTCTGCGAAGCAGCTTGTTGATTTCATCATTGGTAAAGAAATACTGTCTGTCAGGGTTAAAGCCTGCCTGCGCCATAAACGGTACCTTTTCAAGCGACATACCCTGCATAATCTCATAAACATATTCGGGAGAATACTGAAAAGCATAGCGGTATATCCCGTGAACATTACCTCGTTTGAGGTCATCCATAAACTCGATATAGTCGTTATTAAGGTCGTCAAAGGTGTCAAGGTCTGCGATAACGCCTTTCACAATTTCTACCTCGTCGGGATAACCGTAAACGCCCTCCAACGGGTCTGTCAGCGAAGGAAAGCAGCGCTCCTTGCTGTCTTTATCCATATCACGATAAAAGGTTACAATGCGTTCTGCAAGAAAAGAAAGCTCGTGTTCGTCCACCTTATCAAGCTGATATTGCGGCATATATCTACCGAGGTCAAGCAATTCACGGATGCGCTTTGCCGCCTGTTCCCAAGTCAGATGGGTAGCTGACGCCTTCTGCGCTGTTTCGCCTTTGGCAATATTGATACCGTTCTCGTCATACCAAACGGAGATTTGCTCTCCATTGAAGAAGAAACCTGCACCATTTGTGCCGTAATGGGATTTAAGAAAGTCAGCATTGTACGCCGTTCCTCTGTCCCTGCGAAAAAACATAGCAACATCAAGCATACTGTTTCTGTCATTAGCACCGATACAGAGCGCTTCATCAATAATCTGCTGTGAGATACCGAAGTCCGCAAACAATGATTCCTGTTCGGGTGCATCGTTTTCCTGCTGGGTGGGGAACGAGGGTGTATCAAAGAACGACACCTGCGGTGATTCCTCAACGGTTTCTTCCTCAGCGGGTAATTCAGGTTCGGAATAATACTTGCCGGATTTAATAAGGTCATCCATAATTTCAGCCACCAAATTCCACGAAAAAAGGGACTCCTTTGTACGAGTTTTATACTGTCCCTCGTAGAAATAGAGTCCCTCTGTGCGATGTTGGCAGCCTACGGTAGTTCCGTCGACCTCAAGCTCACGCCAAAGTCCGCCGTAAACGGTGGAGGCATACCTGCCTTTTTTATCAATGTTATTCAGTTTGTTCCACTGCTCAACAAGAAACACCTTGCGATGCTTCAAGCTGTCATCGGAATTTTGCAGTAAAGCAAGAATGAGCTTTTCGTCCGTCAGCGGCGGTAATTCTTCTTCGGTTACTGATAAACCACTTCGTTGAGAACTATCTCCTCCACGCGGCTCCTTAGGTTGTTCATGCCCTGTACCCAAGTCATCATATCCTTGGCTTTCAGTTCCTCCGTCAGCCCTTCCCGAGCCGACATCTCCTTGATGAGTCTTTCCTTCATCTCTGTCGCTCTTGTCTGTACGTCCGCTAAATGCTCGTCCAGCAGGCACTGCGTCAGTAGGCTGGTGTATTTCACTCGGTGATGTTCCTTGAGAAACTTCCTGCGAAGCTCCGAATATCTCCCGAGCTGAAGGTCGTTTCTCACGGGAAGCACCAAGTTCGGAATCTGATAATTGCCTTCCTGATGATAAGTTACTTCTCTCATAGTCACTACTCCTTTCGGTTTTAATTACAATGCCATTATATTCATCACTTTCTTTTTCATCAATTATGCGATTTTCCTTTGAAAGTGAAATAACGGTTTTTGATACCTCGTTTAGTGCCATTTCGCTGATTTCGCTTGTGGCAAGTCCTAACGCACTCAGCGTGTCCGGCGTATTAAAGTTGACAACCTGTGCAAAATCCTCTCTGTCAAAAAAGTCCCTCGTATCATAACCGAGGCGGGAAAGCAGCATATAAGCAATACTATTTTCAACGGTGTTACGGTAAAAGGTTTCCACAGCGCCGTCGTCAAGCTCTTCCAAAAAGCTGTTTTCCTTGCTGTCAAGAAGGTCGCTTAAATAGTCCTGAAGGTTGTCGTCAACTGCATTTTTTGCCGCAGAAAAGATAGCGTCGGATACCGTATCCTTGCGTTCCAACTCGCCAAAGGTGGCTTCAAGCGTTTCAATTACGCTGTCTGCATAAGCGGCATTGTATTCCCAGATGGGAACGGCTCTCGCATTTCTACCTTCGTGCGTATCGGAAATATCAAAATAGTATTTCAGCGTTTGCTTTTCGCCGTCGAGAGAAACAAAAACGGCAATGCCTTTTGCGCCGGAGTTTATCCATCTGCCGAAATGATTGTTCCACTTTTCAAATTCAAGTACTGCCGTTGCGTCCGGTCTTTGCGCATAAACAAGCACCTGCTCATCAAAACGCAGGCGGTAGTTTCTGCAAGCAGCACTCAGGAAGCTCTGCCACACTTCGGGAGAACGAACAATCTCTTTAGATGTTTCATCAAAAAAGCCTTTGATTAAATCATATTTTCTCATTCGTTACCTCCTATCTTGCAAAATCATTTTTGCCATGCGCTTCATAGTACCGTGGATCTGCGAGTTTATCCGCCCAGCCCATCATAGAAGCCATTGTCATTGCTTCCACCTGTGCATTGGTTATGTCGAGTTCCTTATTCATTTCATTGACATAATCCCAATTGCTTTTCTTGTCGGGATATTTTGCCTGTGCAAACGGCTCATAGCCGTCCTTGCCTTTTGTTACAGTGGCATAAACCTCCTTTGTGTCAACATAGATATAGCACTTATCGGGTAGTGAATTGCGGTAAGGAATCACGGTTGCTCCGTTTCTATCCATAAGCTCTGCGAACTGACAGATGTGATAGATAGTACTGCCAATCAGCGTATGATATTCATCAATATATCGGCACGCTCTTGTGGTTTTTTCGCCATCAGAATACTTGATTATTATGCCATCGCCGTCTTCAAGTTCAAACAATGGATTGTAATGAGGATCAATAAAGCGGATACCTTTTGCAGCTCTGCTCATGTGGTTATCCAGCAGATACTTGTCATACACATAAAGGTGTAGCGCATAGTCTGCAACATTTCGTGGGTGCAGTATTAAAAGAAAGGTTTGATTACCTGCGTCAACACGAAAGCCGTAATCTGTGCCGAAAACACCTTTATTTGCGGCTTCTTCGTGTTTTTCGCAATATTCCTTCATCGTTTGTAAATTAGGGAAGGTCTTTTCAAGATAATCAAGGAAACTATTTCTCTCATTTTCAAAATGCTCACGCAGGGTGGCGCCGCTAAACTGTTCAAATGATGAATTAAAGTTCTTTCCATCCCAACCATAATCCCCACGTAAATAGCCGTAATATCCTGTCTGCATAGCAATCTGATGGTCTTGTCGGTAAGCGTATAGGTTTTCCTCTTTTGTCATTGGTTTAAGAGTGTATTCCTGCGGCATTACTCATTCCTCCTTTGCATATTCAATTCAAGCGTTCCGATTTCACGGTACGCTCTGTCAACGATGTCCTTCTCGGCGTCAAAAAGGTAATCAAAAAAACGTATCCACGCGTAATTTTTGTCGCCGTCCCTGTGGAAGAAGGTGGCGTAGCGGTGTTTTTCAATCTTACTGACGCCTATATGAAAGTGAACGTCGCCGATAGTAAGGGTTCTGATAATCTTGTAGGAAAAGAATTTCTTTTTCATCTGGTATCACGCTTCGAGGGCGGCTTTATTCCGTGAAGCCTATCATAAAACTGCACCTTGCTTGCGCCTCGGCTGACTAAATCTCTTTCGGCGCTGTAAAGGTCTTTGAAATAATGTCCCCAATAGAAATCAGTCATTTCCTTGTTGGCTTCCCAAGTGGCATACGGTGTTGTCAAGCCATTTTCGGGTAGGCTTTTGTTGTGTCCGATAACAAGCGTTGCTTCGTCAACATGAATTTCAGAAATGACCACATAATTCGTGTTACCGACTCTTTGTCCCGTCATCTGTTTCATCCTCCTTATCTGCCCACTCTTCACCCAAGTATGCGAAAAGATTACCGTCACGAATGCTTTTTTTGATTTCGGCGATGGTGCTCACATCATTGACATTGATATCCTTGACTGTATCAAGGCGCTCAAGGGTAAGGTGGGATAATTCTCTTTTTGTTGTATAGCCGCTTTTGTAGAGCTTTTCCAAAGTGGCTATTTTTTGTTTGAATGGTTTGGCTTTTTCCATATCGTTTCCTCCTGTTTCGGTTTGTAGTCCTTATCAAGCAGTTTCTTCATACAGAAGCCGCAAAAATCAGTATATGGATGCTTGTAGTTACATTTAGAGCAATCATAGAGCTTATCAGTTTCGGGACAGTAGTGATACATAATTATCATCCTTGTGCCGCAAAAGCTGATTTCCGTATTCGGTAAAGGCATACCAATTCGTATGGTCAAATTCAGACTTTTTCATTCTCTTTTTAGTAATCACTCCGCCGTCAACTAACCGTTCCAAAGCCCTCCACGCCTGATCCTTTGACAGAAAATGATAATCGCCGGTAAGTGCCTTTGCACCGCAGCGGCACCATAAGCGGTTATCGGTATTCAGCACCATATCTGTATTGTTCTTGTGCTTCTTGCCTGACTCTGCAAGATATTGCGCTACAATAGCGGCGTTAATGCCGAATAAACAAGCAATGTTTTCGTTAAAAGAAATCATAGCGGTATTCCTCCTTTATTGTTCATTATCGAGCGTCCATATCATCACGCTGTTTTAACTGCGTTTGAAGCTCCGAGAGAGCTTGCTTTGCCCACGCAGGCATTTCACTTTCCTTAATGACGCCCATAAGATTATATCGTTCAAGGCGGTCCTGTTTTTTATCATCAAGGTTATATCCAAAAACAGCATTTCCGATTTTGCCTGCATAAGCGCCGTTGCCGCCGCTGGCAAGATAAAGCTGATTTCTGTCAGAACGGTACTCTCTTTTCAGCGTGTCTGCACGAAGCACGACTACCTGACCGATAAGGGAATCAAAATCAGAGCAGGGTTCACATTGCTCGGGCTTAATAATGTTAATATCCGTTTGCTTGTTCTGCTCAAGCACCTCAATCGCCTGACCGATTCTGCCGATAAAGTCCTTCATTACCTCGATATAGTCATCGTTGCCTTTTGCGTCGGGATAAAGCTCCATTCCGGCAAAGGGTTCTACGAAGCTGCAAGCATACTTTGGGGATAGATTTTTGCTTTCGCATACAATGATTTCACGAGGTCCGATTTCAACGGATTGAATCACCTCGTAATCGCCAGCCATTCGTTTTTCATTAGGTTCCATATTCGTTACCTCCAAATAAAAAAGGGTGGCCGTGATTTCTCTCATAGTCACCCTGCGCGTCATATTACTTTTTCTTTTTTCTTGTGTTCAGGAACACAAGCCCTGCCACAATGAAAACCAAAAGTCCGATTGCAATAAAGTTACTCACTGTCATCGTCAGTTTCCTCCTTTTTCTTTTTGCTTCTAAAAAGCGTTACGCCGACAACACCTGCACCTGCAGCGCAAATCGCCGCTAATATCCACCAAAGCGTATTGTCGGTATCATCGCCTGTCTTTGGCGTCTTTTTAATGATGGTAGTAGTTGTTTTTTCGGGAACGGTAATTTTAATTGTCTGTCCCTTGTCGTTAATATCGGTATGTGTTGCGATTTCAACCTCATCACGATATATACGCTCAAAGACAACGACTTCCGTTTCAGCGGTAATACCGCTTCCATCGAACACAAAGGTTACTTCTACTGTGCCATCACTCTTATCGGGTGTAAATTTCACTTCGGCTCTGATAGGCTGTTCATTAATTAAGAACGGCTTGCCCGTTGCCTTGTCCATAAGCTCGCCGCTGATAACATACTCTTTGCCGACTGTCAGATTCTTGTAGATTACAGTATCAACAATCGTGATTATCTTGCTTGCTTCAACCTCGCTCTTGCCGTCAGCCTTTGCGGAAGTCTTGATTTCAGGCACCTTAACTGTTACCGTCTGTCCTTCATCGTTAATGTCGGCATGAACGGCAAGCTCTTTGCCGTTTCGATACAAATACTCAAACACAACAATATCCGTATCCGACTTTATAAGTCTTGTATCAAGCTTAAACGAAATGTTGATTGAACCGCTGGATTGTTCAGGTGTAAAGCTAATTCCGGCGGTTACTTTTCTGCCGTCTAACATAAGAGCCTTGCCTGTAGCTTTATTAATCAAAATTCCCTTAATCGTGTACTTTTTACCGGAAACAAGGTTATGATATTTTACAGTGTCCGTCAATTCAAAGAGCTCTGTTGCACAAACGGATTTTTGACCTTGAATATCTGCAGAAGTTTCAATTTCAGGTATTACGACTGTAATTGTCTGGTTTTTATCGTTAATATCCGCATGAGCAGCCAGCTCCCTATTTTTGTAATACAGGGTTTCAAAAACGACAAGACTGGTTTCCGCACTGATTTTAGAGCCGTCAAAGGTGAACGATACTGACACCGTGCCACTACTCGTTTTCGGAGTAAAGGTTGCTTTTGAAACAATCTTTTTTCCGTTAACCGTAAAGGGATTGCCGGTTGCTTTATTCATCAGGACGCCGCAAACCGTATATTTCTTGCCAACGGTTAAGTTTCGATACTGCACCGTATCAACAATGCAAATTTTATTTGCGGCTTCAATACGATTACCACCGTCAACCTCGGCGGTAGTTCTGATTTCAGGAACACGAACAGTTACCGTCTGTCCTTTGTCATTAATATCCGCATGAGTAGCCAGCGTTGTGATGTTTTTGTATAGCGTTTCAAACACGACCATGTCTGTATCCGTTTTTAATTTTGTGCTGTCGAATGAGAACAATATATCTACTGTTCCGAATCCTTTTGAAGCAACGAAGTTTTTTTCCGAAGTGATTGTTTCACCGTCAATCCGCAACGGCTTACCGGTTGACTTATCCATAAGAATGCCTTTTACCGTATAACTTTCGCCAGGGATTAGATTCCTATATATTACCGTATCCGTAATAGTAAATCGTTGTGTTGCAAATACCGTTTTCTTTTTGTTGATTGCCGCCTTTGTTTTGATTTCCGGAATTCTGACAGTTACAGTCTGTTCTGCATCATTAATATCAGCGTGTGCCGCAATTTCAATATCGTTGCGAAGCAATGATTCAAATACAACTGTCTGTGTTTGCTTGGTCAAACCGGAACCGTCAAAGATAAAGGTCACCTCAACCTTCTCGTTTGTCTGTTGCGGTGTAAAAACAGTATCGGCGGTAACTGCCATGCCATTTACTATAAAAGGTTCCTTCGTCCTCTTATCCATCAGTACGCCTTTGATAACGTACTCTTTACCGACAGTAAGGTTCTTGTAGGTTACGGTATCAACAATCGTGATTTTCTTGCTTGCCTCAACCTCGCTCTTGCCGTCAGCCTTTGCAGAGGTCTTGATTTCAGGCACCTTAACCGTTACCGTCTGTCCTTCATCGTTGATGTCAGCGTGAACGGCAAGCTCTTTGCCGTCTTTATAAAGGCTCTCAAATACGACAATATTGGTTTCGGTGGTGATATTCTTTCCGTCAAAGGTAAAGAGAACATCAACCGAGCCGCTTGGAGCTTCGGGAGTAAATGTTACTTCGCTCTTGAAGGTATCGCCGTTAATAACGAGTTCCTTGCCTGTGGACTTATCCATAAGGACGCCGA